>NZ_VFBD01000006.1:0-252850 GCF_011319765.1 Pseudoalteromonas sp. MB47
TGTTGACGAAAACCATCAATGGAAAACAGCATCAGATACTGACGTCTATGACCGACCCAATGAAATATCCAAGTGCTGATATCGTCGATCTATACAGTCACCGTTGGGAAATAGAACTTGGGTTCAGGGAAATGAAACAGTACTTGCTCAAAAATGAATTAACGTTACGTAGCAAAACCCCAGAGCTAGTAAAACAAGAGTTATGGGGCGTATTGCTCGCATACAATTTAGTACGATATATGATGACTAAGATGGCTTACAGCCTGAAAGGGATATGGCCTTATCAACTCAGTTACAGCAATGCTTCTGGCTATATCATCAAGGAGTTAATGATGTTGCCTCACACTTCAGCAGGAAAAGTACCGAGCGTAATAAATAAACTTATTGCAATGGCTGAAACCTTTGTACTGCCAGAGCGAAGAGAAAGACATTATCCAAGATGTGTGAAAAAGAGACCCGGTCGGTACCCTGAACGAAAGCCCCAAAAAATGCCTGTCAGCTCTTAACTGACAGGCATTAGAGCCCAGGCTCTGCTTTTTGTTGGGCTAGATAACTCGTGAGAAACGAGTTTGCTTGATTTGTTGTTGTAGGTGCGCATCAAAGCACATACAAATAATACGAATAAACAAATTACCGCGCGCTGTTACTGTGATCTTATCTTGGCTAACAGATACCAAGCCATCAGCTAGTAATGGGTCGAGCGCCTGTAACGCCTCGCAGAAGTAGCTGGCAAAGTTGATATTAAACTGCTTTTCGATTGCTGGAATATCCAGCTCAAACTGGCAGATCAATTGTTTGATCACTGCGGCACGTAACGTATCGTCATCAGTTAAAGCAACACCTTTACAGATTGCACTGCCATAGCCTTCTTGCACGGCTTTGTAATAGTGCTTTAACTCTTTTTCGTTTTGTAAAATGGCATTGCCTATTTGCGAAATAGATGACACACCCAAACCTAATAAGTCACATTGGCCATGCGTTGTGTAACCTTGGAAATTACGGTGTAATTGACCTGCGTTTTGTGCAATTGCTAGTTCATTGTCTTTACGGGCAAAGTGGTCCATACCAATAAACTGATAACCCGCCGCTAACATCTGCTCAAGGGTATTTTTGAACATAGTGAGCTTGTCGCCAGCAGATGGTAAGTCAGCGTCTTTAATTTTACGCTGAGCAGCGAATCTATCTGGTAAGTGGGCATAGTTAAATACCGACACGCGATCAGGGTTTAACTCTATCAGCTGCGCAATCGTCTCTTTAAAACTCTCTGGTGTTTGCAGTGGCAAACCGTAAATCATATCTGCATTAATAGACTTAAAGCCAAGTTCACGAGCCTCACTTATTAAACCTTTTACAGATTGCACGCTTTGTGGGCGATTAACTGCCAGCTGCACATCATCATTGAAATCCTGAATACCAAACGAGACACGATTGAAGCCAAGTTTACGTAGGTGAACTAGCATGCCATCAGCTAAAGAACGTGGGTCAATCTCAATACCGCGCTCGGCATCATCAGCAAAATTAAAATGCTGCTCAACCAATGCCATTAAACGGCTCATTTGCTCTGCCGATAAGAACGTTGGCGTACCACCCCCTAAATGCAGTTGCTCAACGTTATAATCGGCAAAAAGTGTTGCTTGCTCAGCAATTTCAAGCGCTAAGTTATCTAGGTATAAATCGGCTTTAGATTGATGACGAGTGATCACCTTATTACAACCACAGTAATAACAAAGCTGACTGCAAAAAGGGATATGGATATACAGCGATAAAGAACGGCTTTTCGACGCTGCAATCGCGTTAATCATATCTTGTTGCTTATAACCATCAGCTAAAGACAATGCCGTTGGGTAAGATGTATATCGAGGCCCAGAAATATTGTACTTGTTGATCAGAGATTGATCCCAGCTTGGTAAATTTATCACAGTCAGCACTCCGCAATTGATTGAGCGGCTATTTTAACGAGTTTAGCAAGTTAGCTATTTGATCTAGAACAATGTCGGAGAATAGAAACGAATCGGCAATGCTTTAAGGTCGTTGTAAAAACAAAGAGTTTACTATTTGAGCAGTTGATTTAGTGATTGTTAAAATAAAGGGTTTTGCTAGTGACAAGGTTGCAAAAACTTTTTATACTGCATCCCGCTTTAGTCAGTTAAACCTGCTAAACGCATCAAAAAATTTAGCTTTCGCTAATACAATGGCCCCTTAGCTCAGTTGGTTAGAGCACACGACTCATAATCGTTAGGTCCCCAGTTCAAGTCTGGGAGGGGCCACCATTTTTACATGTTTCCCAAGTAAACACCTACTAACAGAAATTACCCTGTGCTACCTCTGTGCTACTTTTTATTATAGTAATATATAAACATTTTGTTAATTTGTTTGGTATATCAATAGATAAGTAAATGCTAAACTGCGATAAAATTACTAACATGGATGTGTCATATGAATCAATTTGATATTTCTGATAAAGACATAGAAAAAAAATTAACTTCTCTACAAGAAAATGAATTAAGCCAATCAGTACTAGTTCCGTTATTGAAGGAAGTTTACTCTGCTCGTGTCGAGTTTACTGGGGGAGTCTATGAAAAGGGAAGAGATATAATTATCTATAAGAAGGATGAGCTAGGTGAATTAGAACCTATCGCTGTACAAGTAAAAAAAATATCTCCCTCCGCAAACTCCCAATCTAGATCCTTTCAGCAGTTGCTTAATCAACTCTCACAAGCTAAAGATGAACCTATTATTGACCCAGAAACATCTTTTGAAGTTGATGTAAAAAAAGTGATATTTATCACACCCTTCCTTCTAGAGCAAAAAGTCATAGATACTCATAAAGGAGCTTTTAAAAAAGCTAAATTAGAAGGTATAACTATCATTGATGGATTTAAGTTAATAGGGCTGTTGAAAGCAAAAGCCCCATTTCTACTTAACTCATTACTTGAAAATGAACAAATTTTAAAAAGCTATGTTAGCCCTAAGTTGACAAATGATTTGCTTATGAAAGCCTTGAATATGGGGACGGGTAAAAAGGTTTGCGATATTTACTGTGATATTGATTTTACTTTCGGAAATAATCGTAGTGCATTAGATCAGTTTATGAAAATTGAACCCAAAAAAGCGGTAATAGTAGAAAGAGTATCATCAAAGTACTTTTCTAAGTTTTGTGCACGCTTTAAGTCAATGGAAGTAGCATCAGGTGTTACAGTTTTAGATTATAAGGAAATCAATCTTGCTAAAGAAAAGTTTGAAAAAGCGATTTCCTTAGAAAGTGAAGATAAAGCTCATCGTAAAAGTATTAGCTCTTATAGAAGAGAGATCAAAGAGTTAAGTTCTGACGAAATATTTATAAAATATAATTCGTTAGGGGTAGATGTGGACGCTATTATAACCTTAATTAAGAGTGATCCGGCTATTATTGAGGAGCATGCTTTTAAGGAACAAGAAGATGAATTGTTGTATAAGGCTTTGATGCTAAAGATTAGAAGAGCCTGTAGCAATATTGATGTGTTGAATTTAAAAATAAAGCAAATAAGAGATTTAATAGATGATTTAGATATTTCAATCGAAGTGGATTTAGGGTTAGTTGCTAAATCATTTAACACTATAGCGACTAAAGTGCGTGAAGCATATTCTAAGCGATTCTCAACAGATGAGTATCTGTACTCAGTAAATTGTCTCAATGAGTTCATAGCAAATCTAAGGCCGTATATTAATGAATTTGAAATTAAAAAGCTTGAATATATAAACAATACTAAAATAACACTTTCTGATGCTCTTAATTCCAAATATAACGTATTGTTACTTGGAGACGCTGGTTCAGGCAAAACAACGAACTTGCAAGTACATGCTGGTACTCTTTACGAAAATGGATACGACGGAATCGTTTTCTATTCATCCTTGAATGAACTATGCCAACATAAGAAAGTAGATGAGGAACCCTGTTTATTTGAATTAATAGCACGTTTTATGCACAGTGTTGGTATTCAAAAAAGTACGCAGGAAATTATCGGATCTTTGAAAAATAACAAATGTGTTATTATCTTAGATAGCATAGATGAGGCGATTGCGACCTATTCTTGGGTAATAGAGGCGTTATCAGCTCTTGCAAGAGGGATTACTAAAGGGAAAATAATTACCTCTTCACGTTATACTGTTGAAGAAATTAGTGAGTTAGGTTTTTTATCTCTATCTTTATGTCCGTTTAATAACAATCAAAAAGAGCAGTTTTTTAATAAATGGTTTTCCCAATCCGATGATGCTGTTCAAATTATTGAGCATCTGAATAACAATCCTAAGCTAGGCGATGTGGTGACAAATCCATTATCGGCAACGATTTTAGCAACGCTAAAAGAGAATAACATACCATTACCTACAACAGAGGCTTCACTCTATCAAAAAAGATTTGAATTGCTTAGTGGTATGTTTGATAGATTTAAAGGTGTTAATCGTTCAACAATACAACCAGAAAATTTAATTAGAACAGCTCAATATTTAGCCTTTGAAATACATAAAAAAGGAGAGCGAAAGTTTTCTCGTGAGCAAGCAATAAAAATTTGCGAAGGCTATGAAGATAATTTTGACTTATCTCCAAGCGAAGCAGTTGTTAATGAGTTAATTTCTCCTTGTGAGATTATCCAGCCTACAAACGATGGAAAATTTAGTTTTGGGCATTTGCGATTCCAAGAGTTTTTGTCATCAAAGGAGTTTGGTCACAGAAGAGGTTTAGTGTTGCACAAGTATGTCAATTCTAATTGGTGGTACGATGTTATTGTTCTCTATTGCCAAGATTCGAAGAATATTGAGTGGATTATTGAAGATGCAATTCAAAATGAATATACAGCTAAATCGCAGGAGTTACTCAAAACGATAATTCAATTTGGTAAGGAAAGCCAAAAAAGTAAGCTGACGCGTAATTTGAATATTGCTTTGCATGATGAGGCTAAATCTGCTCCAAACTATTTTGAACATGAACAAGGGGATTTTGAGCCAAACTATTTTGGAGACGATTATTATGAGGATTTAAGCTTAGAAGTAGATTTAAATTTGTAGGTTTCATTTGCTCTGTGGGCTGCACTATTACTTTAAATAAACTTCAGTAATTTCAGCCCTGAAGTGACCTAGCTCTTGCGATACAGTTTCGAGAGCAGTTGCTCTACTTAAACCTAAGCTTTTTAGCTCAGTCATTCTCTCTTGCGCATAGCTATGCCTAAGGCCATGCCCGCCATTAGAAAAAAAGAGTGTGCGATCAGATGCTTTTGAGAATGAGCATGACCATTTATGACCGCCACCAATATCGTAACGTTGCAAATAGTTAATTTCCCTATCACGAACCGTTATAGGCTGTGCTCAGCGCTTTTTTAAAGCTGGGTAAAGCGCTTATAAACATACAGAAACTCTAAAGAGGCTAATCGCATAGGATTTATTTTGAATTTAAATCACTTGCTAATAGGCACTCTAGGGACATAATAAAAAGATAGGGAAAGGCTTTATATGACACTTGATAAACTAGAACAACATGCCATAGCTTATGCTAAAAAACACAGAACACGTATTGCCCGTGAGTTAACAGACAAAAATCAGTTTCCTCCCGATACAAGACCGGTTTCTGTTTTTATGGCAGGTTCGCCTGGTGCTGGAAAAACGGAAGCTTCAAAAGCTTTTTTAGAAGAAATTGGTGCTGATAATGTACTCAGACTTGATCCCGATGAGTTAAGAGAGCAAATACCTGGTTACACAGGTGATAATTCTTATTTATTTCATCGTGCTGTATCTTTTATTGTAGAGAGGACACTTGACCATGCTTTTAAAAATAAACAGTCATTTTTGTTAGATGGTACCTTGGCAAGTTATGATGTGGCAGAAAAAAATATTGAGCGATCTATTCGTAAAGGTCGAAATGTGCTTATTTTGTTTGTATACCAAAACCCAGAATATGCATGGGAATTTGTTGAAGCTAGAGAGAAGTTAGAAGGGCGTAGAATTTTACCAAATACTTTTATTGATCAATTCTTTGCATCACAAAAAGTTATAAAGGAACTTAAGGCAAAGTTTGGAAGTCAAATTAAAGTAGATTTATTAGTTAAGAATAATAAAGGTCGAACACGCTTTTATCATGATAATGTTCAGGCAATTGAGCATCATTTAGATGAAAAATTCACTAGAGAAGATCTAGAGAGCCTGATAAAATCATCGTCCAGCTCAAAAAACGAGCTTTAGGAGTGCCTATGTTTTCAAATTTAATAAAGCCAAAGCAAGCTCAAAATTCTAAGCTTTCAGACTTTGTACTTGATTCAAGCTCAAGTGAGAAAAAGCGAGTTTATAATCAAGTTATTGAGCGAGCCATTTCCTCTCAAGTTCAGGTAGTAAATAAAGCACCTGCTGGCCATAAGTAATTATTAAAAGTCCCTATGCGGGACTTTTTTGCTTAAGAAAGAAACATAATTTCAAATAGATAGTTAAATTAAACACCTCTTAGACCAAAAATTCTTTTATTAGCTTTACTAGCTTAATCTCAAAAATTTATACACCCCTTTTTTATCCTTAAAATTCAATGAAATAAAATTATTTTTAATTTTTTAAAATATTTTGTCAGGTTTTCTGTGTTTGTCTCGTCTATAGCTGCAAATGACACGAAGTTGTTCTATTCGGTGGTAGTAATAGGCAGTGTCTTGTGTATCTATTTTTTACGAAAAGGACAAACTCATGACGACTACAACATCAACTGTGAATACGCTAAAACTTGATTCAACGAATGCACCATTTAGTGATGCTGCTGTTTGGTTAAAAGAAGGGTGGGGGCTATTTAAAAAAGCACCGTTTAAACTTTTTTTACTTATGACGCTGTTCGCCATTTTGCCTGGTTTAGTGCAGCTATTGCCTGCACCTACAGGTTTAACCGTATCTAAATGGTTAGCGCCTATGTTAATGGCAGCGGTGTGGCCTTTGTTGTTTAACCTGAATAATCAGCAAGGTTTTTCATTTAAGCATAATGCAACATGGGCGAAGTGTGGGCGAGTTGCCGTGTGGTCAGTTGTTGGTATTTTATTGGCGCTGGTGCAATTTGCAGTAGGGAGTACTTTGATTGGTAGTGAGCAGTTATCGGCTTTATTGTCAGGTCAGTTTGTTGATGTTGAGCGCTGGCGCGTAGGGGTCATGTTTGTATCAATTGTTCCTGTAAATATGTTGCTTATGTTTGTGGTACCTCTGTTACTTTTAAACAATGCTTCGCTTAGTGCAGCTGTTAAAGAAGGCATTACAACGGCACTAAAGGTGATTAAACCATTAAGCATGCTTTGTTTGATTAATATGCTCGTTACCATTGCTGCCCCTTATAGTCTTTTACCTATGTTGTTGGTAGGGCCGGTATTAGCATGTACCTACTTTTGTGCCTATAATCGTTTGTTCAAATAATAATAAAAACATGGAAGTACAGTGAAAGCTGATGTTCAAATAAACACATTGCTGAATGAATACGCGCCGCTGTTGGCGCGTGTTGCTGCAACCTACGAGATCAATCAAGCGCTACAAGATGAGCTAATTCAAGAGATGTCGCTGGCTGTTTGGCGCGCTTTTGAAAGCAATGACTCATCACCCGATGTTGCCTTTCGTGGCGATGCCAGCATAAAAACCTATATTGCCCGAATAGCTCACAATAAAGCGGTTGATCATGTGATAAAAGAGCAAAACCGCAAAGAGGTGGCAAGCTCTGAAAGTATTGATTACACCCAAGCCTTAAGTGCGCATAAATCACCAGACGACAGTTTAGATTTAATGGCTGCCCTTCGTAAATTAACGCTGAAATATCGGCAGGTGTTTGCTTTGCAGCTTGAAGGGTTTAATCAAAGTGAGATAGCGCAAACGCTGGGGTTGTCTGAAGATGCTGTTGCTAAGCGTGCCAGTAGAGCAAGACAGCAAATTGCGAGCCTAATGGAGTAAATAAAGTGGATAAATTCGAAGCAGATGATCAATTAGCTAAGTGGCAGCAGGCATTCGTGCAGGCAACTCCGAAAGTGGATAGTGAAGCGTTAATAGCACAAACGCAAAAGTCGCGAACTAAGTTAAAGCTAAAAGGGTTAATCGACTCATTTTTAGGTGTTGTGGTAACCATATTTTGTATTTACGCCATGTTGTTTGAAGCAAAAAATACCTATGAAACCATTATGTTTGCGCTATTAGTACCTATTCCTTTAGGTTTTGGAATTTGGTCATACCGTTTAAGACGAAAGCTTTGGCGAGCAGAAACACTAGACGTTAATGCAATGCTTAATTTTAAAGAAAGCCAGCTGAAGCACCAAGTTCATTATTGGCATGTGAGTTTTATTGGCTGCATTGCTCTTTGGTGCGCTTTGCTAATGGTTGCCTTGTTTAATATGGTTATGTTTAAAACATACAGCCTATGGCTTATCCAGCTTGGTATTAATGGTATTATCGTGCTGGCTGTTTATATACGCTATAAAAAATTAAAAACACAGCTAGCTGTAGCACTTGAGAGCATTCAAGCAATGCGCTGATGTGCGGCTCTCACTTTTGCTGCGAATTGATTTAACCAGCCAGTAGCTAAACTTGGTTTGTAAACCAGCTCGAGGCGCTCTTGGCAAGTGTAGTTACAGTCTAATACATCGATGACTTTGAGGGCTGGATCGTTTGCAATAAAATCAGGGACATATGCTAATGCAATCCCTTGTTTGACGAGTAACAGCAAGGTGCTGAAATCGTTGCAGCGATAACTTATGGTTCTAGGTACTTTGTCATCTCGCCAACCATCTGAGCCGACACCCCTAGTTACGCCACAAAAGGGTGAAATACTCGGACAAGCAAAACTAAATTGAAAAAGCTCTCTGTTGGTGAGTGAACCCTTACTAAACTGTTCGAATAATGGATGCGAGTGCGCAGCTACAACTTTGAAAGTAGTTGTGCCTAAATATATACGTTCAAAGTCACTTTGCAGTGTGCTTTCATTTAATGCCACTTCGGTAACTAAAGCTAAATGGGCATGGCCGCTGGCAACCTGTTCAATGGCTTGACCTTCCCAACTTGTATCAATATTAAATTGAAAACCTTGCTCATTAAATTGCGATAATAATAAAGGCAGGTAATGCTGTAACAGCAAAGAGGGGCCAGATAAGTTAACAACCGTATTTTTCGTGCTTCCATTAAACTCGCTGATAGCTTGATCAGCCTCATGAACCAAATTAAGCGCATAATGGCGAAATTTTTCACCTTGCTGATTTAGTTTTATATTTCGACCAATTCGCTTAAATAGTTGTGTATTTAGCTTAATTTCGAGCCGTTTTATGACCTTCGAAAGCGCGCCAGGTGTGACATTTAATGTTGCAGATGCTTGCTGTAAGTTATTGTGCTTTGCGATGACCAAAAACTTTCGTAAATCTTCTGTATCCAAGTTTGCCTCTAATTCCAATATGGAAACGTATAGATAGTTTTAATAGCTTAATGGTTAATTGTTTAAGTGCAATAATTTCGTTATTAAATTTCATTAAATGAGAGAGCGATGACGTCTTACAATCTTAAGCAGTGGTTTTATGTTAAGCGCCCTGATGGACGTGTCAGTGAGCAGCATTATGCATTGCGAGAATCTGTAATTTCGCCGACATTGGCTAAAAACGAAGTGCTGCTAGAGGCAAAGTATATTTCTGTCGATCCATATATGCGTATTCAACAGGCTGCTAAGCCGAACTGGGAGCAACCTCATGCATTAAATACAGTGCAAGGGGCTGCGGTTGTTGCTCAGGTTTTAAAGTCAAACAGCGAGCGATTTAAGCAAGGTGATTGGGTAAGCGCTTATTCAGGTTGGCAAACTCATGCAGTTGTCCATGCCAATGAAATACAAGCCTTAAACCCTAATGATGCCGATGTAAAAACGGCACTAGGTGTTTTAGGTATGCCTGGGCGAACAGCTTGGTTTGGTTTAATGGAAGCAGGTAAACCAAAAGCCGGCGAGACGGTTGTCGTTTCAGGTGCTGCTGGAGCCGTGGGTTCGTTAGTTACTCAGTTTGCTATAAAAAATGGTTGTCGTGTTATTGCCTTAGCTGGATCTGAAGAAAAATGTACTTGGTTAGAAAAGCTCGGGGTTGCTTATGCACTTAACTATAAGCAATTTGACTCAGCCCAACAGTTGCACGAAAGGTTGATGGAGCTTGGTGGTGTTGATGTTTATTTTGACAATGTTGGCGGGATGAACACTGATGCGGTGTTGAGCAGCTTAAACTTGCGTGCTCGCGTAGTGATTTGCGGGCAAATCTCGCAGTACGATGGCTCGCTTGACAACCCCGAACTAGGCCCTCGCTTTCTCCATCAATTACTTTATAAACGAGGGACAATTCAAGGGATTTTAGCAAGAGACTTTACTCACCGTATGCCTGAAATGATTAATCATATTTTGCCGTGGTTAAAAGCAGGAGAGATCCAATTTAAAACAACCGAAATTAATGGCTTTGAAAATTTACCAAGCGCGCTTGAGGGATTGTTCGAAGGGAAGAATATCGGTAAAGCGATTGTTCGTGTTAAATAAAAGGTATTAAAAAATGAAAGCAAATTTCGCTTTTCTGTTGTTACTTTGTTGTTTAATTGTCAGTTTTAAAAGCGTAGCAAAAGAGGTTAAACATTTTCATGCGCATAGCCGAGTTGGCATGCATGGCATGGTGTTGTTCACCGATGGCGTTGAGCTCTATGCCAGCCACCTTCCTTTGTACCACGCCCCGCATGATTACCAATTAATTTATCGTGTAGAAACTCGCTATGAGAAAGAACTAATTCGTTGGCTTACTGTGCAAGAAAGTGATTCAACTCCTCAGTATTTAAACTCTATGATCACTCTATTGCCTGCTAAGTTTGACTTGAATAAGTTAATTGCTGGGCAGACATTGAGTGTGCCCAGCCAATTATTCTTCGGTCATTTTGAACGAGGCGGTAAAAAATGGCTAAAGGATGAAAACTTTAAGTTTGTTTCTCTTGTATATAAACGAGCACTGTCATCGACTCAGCACGTGTCGCAACCGCGCTGGCAAAGAATAAATAAAGCGACAAATGAACAAGGAATACAAATATTGGTACATCAAATACAGGCCAGCCCGTCATTTGACGCCATTGCTTTAGTAAGAGGGTGTGAAGCTGAGCGTTTGCAGGTAGAAGTAAACGTGCCAACATTTACGCAATTATCAAGTGGCTTTAATGACTGTGAGTACAGCCAAATAGTTTATTTTGAAACGCAGGATTTTATAAAGTAGCCAGTAAAAAGGCACTTATTTGTAAGTGCCTTTTAATTCTTCTGACTATTTGTAACCGTTCGGGTTATTGCTTTGCCAGCGCCATGTATCTTGCATCATCTCATCGATGCCACGCTCTGCTTGCCAGCCAAGTTCTTTTAATGCTTTTTCTGGTGCTGCGTAACAAGCTGCAATATCGCCCGCTCGACGCGGCGAAATTTGGTAAGGTACGGCTTGACCGCTGGCTTTCTCAAAAGCGGTAACCATCTGCAGTACTGAATAACCATTACCTGTGCCTAGGTTAAATACGTGCGCACCTGTATCACTTGCAATTCGGTTCAGTGCTTTTAAGTGACCTAATGCTAAATCGACAACGTGGATATAGTCACGAACACCTGTACCATCTACAGTATCGTAGTCATCCCCAAACACACCAAGCTTTTCTAGTTTACCCACAGCAACTTGCGAAATATAAGGTAATAAGTTGTTAGGAATACCATTAGGGTCTTCACCAATAAGGCCAGACTCATGTGCGCCTACAGGGTTAAAGTAACGTAAGATAACAAAGGCAAAGCGTTCATCTGATTTCGCGATATCTTGCAGCATCATCTCTACCATAAGCTTTGATGTGCCATACGGGTTAGTCGTGCCACCAACTGGGAAGTCTTCGCGAATTGGTAAGCTTGCTGGGTCACCGTACACGGTTGCTGATGAGCTAAATACTAACTTAAACACGCCAGCATCACGCATAGCATCAACCAGAGTCAGTGTACCTTGTACGTTGTTTTGATAATACTCGATAGGTTTTACAACCGATTCACCAACCGCTTTTAAACCAGCGAAGTGAATAACACTATCAATCGTGTGTTCACTGAAGATTTTGTCTAAACAGGCTCTATCTAAAATATCACCTTGATAAAACGTGACGTCTTTGCCGGTGATTTGTTTTACCCGAGCCAATGACTCATTTGATGAATTGCTTAAATTATCAAGTACAACAACCTCTGTGCCTTGTTGTAGTAACTCTAAAACGGTGTGAGAACCGATGTACCCGGCTCCGCCGGTGACTAAAATGGTCATAAAATATCCATGAACTATACCTGGTTGAATTAGCCTTATTTCATCACATTTCGCGTTAAATTACATGAATAAAATGTGATTAAACTTCTTTCATAGAAATATCAGTGTCTTGTTTTTGATTACATTTTGCACCATATTGGTTACATCCAAGCGTTGAGTTATTAAGCTATAGTTAATTGTCAGCTGCTAAATTTTAATCAAAAGCTATTCCTGTTAAGTGGAGATAAAGATGAAAATTGTAAAGAAAATGGCCTTAGCAATGGTTATTGCACTACCTGCTTTTGCTCACGCAGGGGAGGCTAAGGTTAAATGGCATGACTTTAACGATTACCGTGATGTGCGCCCCGGAAATAACTCACCAAAAGGTGCATTTCATAAAAACGTGGCAAAGAGCTTTGAGAAGCACTTTAACAAGCTTGCTGAACAGTTACCTGATGGCTACACCTTCAATGTGGAAGTAACAGAGCTTGACCTTGCTGGTGATGTGCGTTTTGGAACGATGAATGAACTGCGCATTATCAAGCCAATTTATTTCCCACGCATAGACCTTAATTATTCGATTACTGATAAAGACGGTAAAGTGATTAGTGAAGCAAAAGACGTAAAGCTTAAAGATATGGGCTTTATGGACCGCATGAAAATGGGGCGCGATGAAGCTTATTACTACGACAAGCGTTTAATCAGCGATTGGTTTGAAGATGAGCTATTACCATCGTTAAATCTTGGCGAATAAATCACCTTGTTTGCAGCAGGTGTGAATTTATTCGCAAAGTAGACGTTTCAGTAAGAATAGCGCCTAATGCAAGTTAAGAAGACTCTCTGGCTTGCAGGTAGGCGTTTACTAAAGCTGTGATTATTTGGCCTGCATCGTTCATACCTGTTTCTAAACTAACCGGGTGTTGTGATGGTGCGCCTTCACATAAATGTAAGTAGCGGGCTGTTGCTTGGCTGGCAGCTAAATGCACAAAGTGTTCTGCATCACTCACATTAAAACCACAGTTGGTGTATGCGCTAACTGGCATTAACGAAATACTGTCTAAGTCTACTTCTACGCCAAGCGAGGCATTATCAAACTGAGCTAGTGCGTGTTGACATGCTGAAGATAAATCAACTTTACGACGTACTTGAATGTCTTGGTAACTATCAAACGTGAAGTTTGCGTTTGTCAGGGCATCCATAATCGCTTGGTTATTTTTAAATTCGTGTAAACCTATCACATGGTAATCAGCAAGGTGATTCTCGCTGTACGCATATCTAAAGCCATTGCCACTATGACGCCCTTCGCATTCTCTAAAATCAGCATGAGGGTCTAAGTTAATAGCATTTACTGGTTTACCATCTTGCTTACTAAGGGCACGCAAAATACCTAAGCAGTTGTTATGACCGCCACCGATTACAATTGGTTCAAGACCAGCTGCAAAGATCATTGCAAGCACTTGCTCAACGCGGGTGTCTATATCAGCGCACAATTCACGTAGTTTGGCTAAGTCGGCGTCGTTTTTATTATCAAGGTCAGCAGCTTGTTGGTTTAAGTCATCAAGGGCCACTTCGCCGAGTAATAACACACGTTCATGATTTAAAAATTGGTTATGTGTTTGGTTTAAAAAGCGCTTTAAAAATGCCTGCCACGCTTGCCCTGAGCCACCATTACCTAAGTTGGCACGAGGGCCAATATCTTCACATACGCCAACTAAGACATAACGAATACCGAATTGTTTTGCATCGATGAGTGCTTGTGGGGCGTTAACTTGAGTGTCGAGAAGGGCAAGGGCTTGCCAAGCTTTGAGTTCGTTAGCGCGGCGGACACATAAGTGCTTTACCGCCGCTTCATCATAAATTTTAAGGTAGTTTGTCACCGAGATTAGTCTTCTATTATTTCTAACTCTAATTCTTCAGCAGATAATATAATACCGGTGCTATCAGCGTAAACAAAGTCGTCATCAAAGAAAGAAACACCTGCGAAGTTAACGCCAATACCGTCTTCACCTGCACCTTCACTATCGGCAGCAACAGGAATAGAGGCAATTGCTTGAATGCCTAAGTCTAGCTCTTCAAGTTCATCAACATGACGAATAGCACCGTAAACGATAATGCCTTGCCAGTTGTTTTCTAATGCGATTTCAGCCAGCTCAATATCAATTAGGGCACGTCGGGTTGAACCACCACCGTCAATCAATAACACGCTGTCGGTGCCATCGGTTGATAAAATCTCGCGGATCAGCTCGTTATTTTCAAAGCATTTAACGGTTTTTACTCGACCACTAAAGCTTGGGCGTCCACCAAAATTGATAAACATTGGTTCGAGCACATCAACCACATCTGCAAAGTGGTCGCATAAATCAGAAGTGCTGTAATCCATTTTTTCATCCTCTAAAGAGACTGTCTGTTTAGTACTCAGTATACCCTGATACAACTCAATAACAACGACTTAATAGCGGATTATTGGTTTAAATCAAAGGAATTTTGTCACCGCAACATTAGTGTCTCAAAAGCGTCACTTAATTGTTATTTTTAGCGCCTAAGCTGAGGTGAGTATAAAAATTAGACGCAAAGTATGACAAGGAGCTCACCATGGCAAACAACATACTTACAAAATTGGCAAAGGTGGACGAACAGCTGTTCTTAAGTGTGTTTAATGATGCTTCGCCAGTGTGGTTAAGGCGATCAGCCATTGGCTTTTCAAAAAGTGGTGATGGCGGTCTTTATGTTGCACTATTTTTGAGCTTTTGGTGGTTTACGGAGCAAGCGCATTTTCAACAACTTGCAATGAGTCTACTGGTAGGTTTTGTCATTGAGCGACCCATTTATTTTTTAGTTAAAAAGCGAATTGCTCGGGTAAGACCTTGTGATTGCTTAGTACAAGGCGCTTATTTAGTGCCGAGTGATAGGTTTAGTTTGCCATCGGGGCATAGTGCGGGAGCATTTGTAGTGGCGACAATTTTAACTATGTATTTACCTGAATTTGCCGGTTTGTGGTTGGTTTGGGCATCAGGGGTCGCTGCATCTAGAGTGATTATTGGTGTGCATTACCCCGCTGATGTGGTTATTGGTGCAGTAATGGGATCTAGTTGTGCAGTATTAGCTGTGATGGTGGTGGAGTCTATATGAGAATTTTGTACGGTATTCAAGGGACAGGCAATGGGCACATAACGCGTGCGCGTGTGATGGCTAGCACGTTTAGGGCTTTAGGAGTCGATGTTGACTATGTGTTCTCTGGTCGAAAAGAGCAAGACTACTTTGATATGGATGATTTTGCTGATTACCGAGTTTTTCGAGGTTTGTCGTTTACCAGTAAATCGGGGCAGGTTGATAGCTTTAAAACATTGAAAAATGCACGTCCACTACAACTAATTAAAGATATAAAAGGCCTTGATTTACGTCATTATGATTTGGTATTTAATGACTTTGAGCCAATTACAGCATGGGCTGCTAAACAACAAAATATTCCGGTAATTGGCATGAGTCATCAAGCGGCATTTTTATCTGATAAAGTGCCGATGTTTGGCCGCGCTTTCTTTCGCCGTGCGCTGATCCGTAACTATGCGCCAGCCAGTGTTTATTTAGGCGTACATTGGCAACCTTATGCTGAAAATATCATCCCTCCATTTATTGCTACTCATCATCACGATAACCCAGTGATGGTTGAAAATAAGGTGTTGGTGTATCTGCCATTCGAAAATCTTAACAATGTGGTCGAGTACTTAAAAGATTTTCCTGAAAGAGAGTTTTATTGTTATCACCCGGATGCTCAGGATTGTTCAATTGGTAATATCCATCTGCGAGCACCATCACGCGTTGGGTTTCTAAATGATCTTGCTAATGCGGGTGGCGTGATTGGTAATGCTGGATTCGAACTTGCAAGTGAAGCATTACAACTTGGTAAAAAATTATTGTTAAAACCGCTAGGTAAACAATTTGAGCAAGGTATTAATGCACAGACTTTATTGTCGATGGGGGCAGCTCATGTGATGAGTTATTTAAACCCCAATGCGATGGATGATTGGCTGCAATCTCCACAGAATAAAAAACTCAACTTCCCAAGCGATCCAGCACCTTTGGTTGAGTGGATAAGAAAAAAGCAGTGGGAAAAGGTGGATCAGCTCCATAAATACCTGTGGCAACAGGTTGATTTAGAACAAAAACTAATTGTTTAAACCTTCCTAATATTAGAAAATGTGCGACAAGTTTAATCACTTTTTATTAGCTGCTTTAGATAGTTTAGCTATACTCTTAAATGCATGTTTCTATAGGGCACTTTGAATGAATGTATTACAAAACTTAACTATTAA
Source organism: Pseudoalteromonas sp. MB47 (assembly GCF_011319765.1). Taxonomy (NCBI): domain Bacteria; kingdom Pseudomonadati; phylum Pseudomonadota; class Gammaproteobacteria; order Alteromonadales; family Pseudoalteromonadaceae; genus Pseudoalteromonas; species Pseudoalteromonas sp. MB47. The sequence goes on from NZ_VFBD01000006.1 coordinate 16,586, forward strand.
GCGTCGTTTGCAATTAAACGCGCTCGTTGTTGGTCTTGCAATGATTGTGATGCTGTGTGTAATTATCCTTGAGTCGCGCATGATGCTAAAACTCAATGAAACAATTCAAAATGCGGAGGAACTTGATATTCATGAACTTGCAATGCGCAAGCATGAAAAAAACTTTTTGTTTTATAAAGATGTCGAAAGTCTTGAGCTTTTTGAAAAAGAGTATGCACAGCTTAAAGTTAAAATGGCACGTCTTGACGAGCTAGTTAATGACTTATCAATGGAGTCAGCAAAACTTGATGAATTTAGAAGCTTAGCGAAATTGTATTACGATGACTTTAATGAAGTTGTTGTGTTGCAAAAGAAAATTGGTTTGCATCCTAAAGATGCGTTGTATGGTGAGCTACGTGGAGCCGTGCATCAAGTTGAAACCTTACTCAGTGAACGTGAAAACTATCAGCTATTAACCTTGATGCTGCAGCTTCGTCGCGCAGAGAAAGACTTTATGCTGCGATTTGATTTGAAGTATCTGGCTAAATTTGATGATTTAGTCAGTAATTTTCAGTCTGAAATTAAAAATGCAGGATTTGAAACTGGCTATGAGAAGCAATTACTTAGTAACTTGGCTACTTACCAAGTTAAATTCAAAGCGCTTGTCGATGCACAGGTGACTCTAGGATTAGATCTAGACTCAGGTGCACTAGGTGAAATGAAGCGAAGTGTAGAAAAGAGCGATGCAATTGTTAATCAATTAACAACGGAAACTAAAGCTTTTGTTGAGTCTAGCGCCGAGCGAGCGCAACTCATTGCGTTGCTTGTTTTCATTGTCGCCAGCGTTTTGGTCATGCTGTTAGTCTATTTTACTAGTCGTTCAATCATTATGCCTATTGAGCGTGTATATCACACGATTAATGAAATACGTCGCAGTAATGATTTAAGTATGTCTATTGAGCAGTCAGGTAAAGATGAAATCACCACGATGACAGTTGACTTTAATAGCTTGATTAGTGACTTTAAAAAGCTAATTTACGAAGTCAATACCGCTCTAGGCACACTCAATGTGGCAACAGAGCATTTATCTGAAACGACAGCGGCAACTAGCTCTGGTATGCAAGAGCAACTTCATGAAGCTGATATGGTTGCTACTGCTGCAACAGAAATGCAGGCGACGATCCAAGATATCTCTCACAATACTGAAGCAGCAGCGAAAAAAGCAGAGTCGACTAACTTAAGTGCGCAGCAAGGTCGTTCTGAGGTTGAATCAACGGTAGTGCAAATTAATCACTTATCAGACTCACTCGGTAATGCGTCAAGTGTGGTGTCGCAATTAGAAAAAGACGCTGAAACGATTGGCTCTGTACTGGATGTTATTCGTGGCATTGCTGAGCAAACAAACTTACTGGCACTCAATGCGGCTATTGAAGCGGCGCGTGCTGGTGAACAAGGCCGTGGCTTTGCGGTAGTAGCAGATGAAGTTCGCTCACTTGCGCAGCGTACTCAAGATTCAACACAAGAGATCGAGAGCATCATTTCGACCTTACAAGGGCGTACGCAAGAAGTGGTGAGCATTATGCAGCAATGTCGTACGCAAGGTGGCGAAAGTGCAGCACAGGCAAGTAAAGCCGGTGAGTTACTTCGTTCTATCACCGAAGATGTACAAACCATTATGGATATGAGCACTCACATTGCCACAGCGATTGATGAGCAAAGCCAAGTGGCTTCTGAGGTGAATAAAAACGTGGTTCGTATTCGTGATATCGCCCAAGAGGCATCGGGTCACGCAGCGACTAATGCGCAAACTAGCGAAGAAGTATCAGAGCAAGCGCGTGTGCTTTATCAAGCAATCGATAAGTTTAAAGTTTAATAATTACTTGATACTTTATATATAGACAAAGGCGCGGTGACGGTGTCGTCATCGCGCTTTTTTGTTTTTAGGTGTGCTTTATCGAGGCATTTTGATAGGTATTAAGGCACAAACTTGATAGGCACGCTGTCTTTACTTGCTTCGTGCTCAGAGACTCTCGTTTGGTATTTCTGCCAAAGCTCATCATGGTTAGCTTGCAGCTCACTTAAATAGTGCCAGCTGAATAAACCGCTATTATGATTATCGCTAAACACCAGTCGAATCGCATAATGACCAACCGGCTCAATCTTGTTAATTCCTACTTGTTGCTTACCAAGTACGAGTTTCATTGGTTCATTGCCATGACCTTGTACTTCAGCAGAAGGTGAGTGAACACGCAAAAATTCAGCACTAAATTGAGCAATAGTCTGATCATCAAAATGAACATCTAATACTTTGCTAACGCTGTGATAATGCACTTTAGTGACTTCTTTCATGTCAGCCTCGAATCTACGATTTATAAACTAAAAAGCCTCCAACTGGAGGCTTTTAATTATAACGCTAATTTGTTGATTAAAGAATGAAGCGACTTAAGTCTTCATCTTCAACAAGTGCACCTAAATGCTGCTCAACGTAATTAGCATCAATTGTTAGTGTTGAACCTGCTTTTTCTGAAGCATCAAATGAAATTTCTTCCATTAGTTTTTCCATCACTGTGTGCAAGCGACGGGCACCGATGTTTTCGGTTTTCTCATTTACTTGCCAAGCCGCTTTCGCGATACGTTCAATGGCATCATCAGTAAACTCAACGTCAACTTGCTCTGTTTTTAACAGCTCACGTTGTTGCTCAGTTAATGAAGCATGAGGCTCAGTTAAGATACGTTTAAAGTCATCAGCACTTAGTGCTTCAAGCTCAACGCGAATTGGTAAACGACCTTGTAGCTCTGGGATCATGTCTGATGGTTTAGCCATTTGGAATGCACCAGATGCGATAAACAACATGTGGTCAGTTTTAACCATACCGTGCTTAGTGCTTACTGTTGAACCTTCGATCAATGGTAGTAAGTCGCGTTGTACACCTTCACGGCTAACATCTGGGCCAGATGCTTCACCACGTTTACAGATTTTATCGATCTCATCGATAAACACGATACCGTTTTGCTCTACTGCGAAGATAGCTTGCTCTTTTAACTCTTCAGGGTTAACAAGCTTTGCTGCTTCTTCTTCAACTAATAGCTTAAATGCTTCTTTGATTTTTAGCTTACGCTTGCTGCGCTTATCGCCACCCATGTTTTGGAACATGCTCTGAAGCTGGTTGGTCATTTCTTCCATACCAGGAGGAGCCATGATCTCAACATTAGGTTGAGCTTGAGCAAGATCGATATCAATTTCTTTATCGTCTAACTGACCTTCACGTAATTTTTTACGGAAAGATTGACGAGTAGAAGAGTTCTCTTCTGTTTTTGACTCACCAAAGGTATCGCGTGCTGGTGGTAAAAGAGCATCTAAAATACGCTCTTCTGCCGCTTCTTCAGCGCGATGTTTGAATTTTTTGGTTTGCTGTTCACGCGTCATTTTAATTGAGATATCAACTAAATCGCGGATGATCGTTTCAACTTCTTTACCAACATAGCCCACTTCGGTGAACTTTGTTGCTTCAACTTTAATAAAAGGCGCATTAGCAAGTTTAGCTAGGCGGCGAGCAATTTCAGTTTTACCCACACCAGTAGGGCCAATCATTAAAATGTTTTTAGGTGTTACTTCACTACGTAAATCTTCGCTCAGTTGCATACGGCGCCAGCGATTACGTAGCGCGATTGAAACTGCTTTTTTAGCTTTAGCTTGGCCAATAATATGTTGATCAAGCTCGTGAACGATTTCTCTTGGCGTCATCTCAGACATGGCAGTTCCTATTACAATTCTTCAATAGTTTGGAAATTATTCGTGAATACGCAGATGTTGCCTGCAATCGTTAGGCTCTTCTCTACAATGTCACGTGCACTTAGGTCGGTGTTTTCTAGTAGCGCTGTGGCTGCTGATTGTGCGAAGTTACCACCACTGCCAATCGCAATTAGGTCGTTTTCTGGCTGCACAACATCACCGTTACCTGTGATAATTAATGAAGCAGTTTCGTCTGCGACTGCTAATAGTGCTTCGAGCTTTCTAAGTGCACGATCACTACGCCAATCTTTGGCCATTTCAACGGCAGCCTTGGTTAAGTTGCCTTGGTGCATTTCTAGTTTGCTTTCAAATCGTTCGAAAAGGGTGAAGGCATCAGCAGTACCGCCAGCGAAACCAGCGATTACTTTGCCGTTATAAAGACGTCGAACTTTGCGGGCGTTGCCCTTCATTACGGTGTTACCAAGTGAAACTTGGCCGTCGCCACCAATAACGACCTTGTCGTCGCGGCGTACACTTACAATAGTGGTCATGATTATTCCTCATCATCGAGCGGCAAGGGCGCTCGTAAAAAGCGATTGATGAGGTGTTTATATGGGTGAATGAACTAAAATCAAGTCCAAAGCCAAATTCCGCAGCCCATTATTTTGATGCGTTTAAGTTTATTCTTGTCACTTTCAGCTAAACGTTTGGTTTCGTATGGGCCTAAGCGCACTTTATACCAAACACCATTGCTGCCTTGTGTTTTCTTAACTTCGGCCACTAAGCCGGCAAAAGCGATTTTAGCTTTTAATGTTTGTGCTTGCTCTAATGTTCTAAAAGAGCCGCATTGCATGACATACGGGCCTTTTTGTTCAATCTCTTTTACTTCAACCTGAACTTCGTGCTCTTTAATCTCTTTGATAAATTCAGGTGTCTTAGGTGGTGGAATAACTACTTCTTCTTTTTTAGTAGGATTTGCTTGCTGCTCTACTAACTCAGGATCAGCATTATGTTTGATATACCATAGGCCGTAACCAAACCCGCCTACTAAGATAAGCGCAATTAAAACAAGAATAATAGGGAAAGGCTTTTTCGCCGGGGCTTGTTTTTTATTATTTCGATTTGCTGGTTTTTTATTTATGTAATCGTGCTGTGCCATGACTCTTAATTGGCCTTTAAATCATATCTATAGGATCAACATCTAAGCTCCAACGCACCTTTTGCGCTAATTTACTGGTACTTATATAGTCGACCATTTGCGCTAAATATTGGTGTAAGTGGGAGCGTTCCTGCGCCTGAATATGTAACTGAAAGCGATATTTACCTGCTACACGTTCTAGTGGTGCGGGTATCGGACCGAGCAATTGTATACCAGATACGTTCTGTACAGGAACCAAATCAGTTAAAAAATCCATCACTTGATTTATGTTATGTCCTTCGGCACGCACCATAGCCATATTTGTGATTGGTGGAAGTTGCGCGTCTTCTCGTTCTGTCAGTGCGTAACGGGCAAAATCTTGGTAACCATTATTAACTAAGTCTTGCAGTAGCGGGTGCTCAGGAAAGTGAGTTTGTAATAATACTTGCCCAGGTTCACCACTGCGACCTGCACGGCCTGCCACTTGCGTAACAAGTTGCGCTAAATGTTCAGTGGCGCGAAAGTCACACGAATATAATCCACTGTCTACATCTAGGATTAAAACAAGGCTAACATCGGCAAAGTGGTGGCCTTTTGCCAACATTTGCGTGCCAACTAAGATGCGCGCACCGCCTTGGTTAATATCATCAAGGGCTTTTTCTAAGCTGCCTTTACGACGAGTTGAATCTCGGTCGATACGACTAATCGGAATATCAGGGAAGGTTTGTGTTAAAAACTCTTCGATTTGTTCAGTGCCTTTGCCATTTGGAAAAATCTGCGTACTGCCACAATCAGGGCATTGATGAGGCACTTGGTGTTGTTCACCACAGTGGTGACAAATCATCTGGCCAATGGCTTTATGAAAGGTTGCACTGGTGCTGCAACGTGAGCACTCACTTAGCCAACCGCACTCATGGCATATAAGGGTAGGCGAAAAACCACGACGGTTTAAAAACACCATCACTTGCTTACCACGTTCTAAATGCTGGCGCATATAGGCAAGGCTGGCATGGGCAATCCCTGCTTGCTCAGGCTGACCTTTCATGTCCATTAATTGGAACTGGTTATCAGTACTGGTTTGGGCCCGTTCAGTGAGGCTCAACAGCTGATATTTGTTATTAATTGCTTTATGTAAGGTCTCAAGTGCTGGTGTGGCACTGCCTAGAACGAGCGGAATATTATGTTGGTATGCTCTATAAGCGGCTAGATCTCTAGCATGATAGCGCAATGTATCTTGTTGCTTAAACGAGCTGTCGTGCTCTTCATCAACGATGATCATGCCAAGAGATAAAAAGGGCAAGAAAATACTCGAACGTGTGCCGATCACTATGGCGCAGCTGCCTTTTTCACAAAAACGCCAAGTTTGTAAGCGTTCGTTATCTGTTAGTGCTGAGTGCCATAGCATAATTGGCGTATCAGGAAAGCGACGACGAAAGCGGTTGACAGTTTGGGGTGTTAAGCCAATTTCAGGCACTAATACTAAGGCTTGCTGACCTTTTTTCAGTACTTCTTCTAGGCATTGCAAATACACTTCGGTTTTACCACTTCCGGTAACTCCTTCAAGCAAAAAGCTGGTAAAGCCACGAGCTTGGTTAATGCTGGTGCAGGCAACTGCTTGCTCTTTATTAAGCACCGGCTTGCTACCAACAGTCGGCGCGCGTTGCTGCCATTGGTTATCATGCTCAATAAACTGGGTGATCAGTTCTTTATCAAGCAGACTGTCGATGGTTTTTTTTGTAAATCCGAGCGCTTTTAATTCTGTGACCGATGACTTGCCCGACTCGGCTAGCTGTTTTAATAAACTTAACTGGGTTTTTGCTTTTAATGACGGCAGTTTTGCACCTTTATCGGTCAGCTCAACCATATTAATACTGGTTTTATCTGGGCATTCGCCTTGCCTTAATGCAGCCGGAAGTGCCGTATGAATGGTCTCGCCCAATGGGTAACAGTAGTAGCGTGCTGTGAATTTTAGTAATGCTAAATGTTGCTCAGATAACACTGGCGTGTCGTCTATAACATCAATAATCGGCTTGATTTTGTCAGCGGGAACATCGGTTGATGTTTTAAGAGCCAGTACCACGGCAACCTTTTTTTGACTACCAAATGGCACGCGAACCCGCATACCTGGCTTTAACTCAGGGCTATGCAGCAGCTGTTCAACTTTATAATCGAAGGTACGCTGTAAAGGGACTTTTATGGCAACTTCTACAAAGTGCATAACAACTCAACTGAAACAAAGATAGAAAGATAATGTACTAAAATTGCAGTTAAAAACCTACCAACAAATACTGAACAACAGACCACTTGGTTATTTTTTTAGCGAAAGATGTATTTAAAGCTTGTCGTAAGGCTTCTTGAGCTATAAAATACGCGGCCTATTAATTGTATTAACTGCGTATGGTGCCAGACTTCGGGTTTGGAGAGCGATACGGCCTTAACTAGAGGTTCCCTATGAAAGAAGGTATTCACCCTAAGTACGAAGCTATCACTGCAACTTGTTCATGTGGTAACAAATTCGAAACTAGCTCAACTCTTTGTAAAGACATCCACTTAGACGTATGTTCTGAGTGTCACCCGTTTTACACTGGTAAGCAAAAGATTTTAGACACTGGCGGCCGTGTTGATCGTTTCAACAAGCGCTTCGGTGCACTTAGCAGCAAGAAGTAATCTCTGCTGTTTAGTTAAAAAAAGCACCTTAGGGTGCTTTTTTTATACCTGAAATTCTAACACCGCTACTCACTCATCATCTTCACTTATGTAACTTGCATAACTATTTCTGAGTGTTATGCCCATTATGTCATCAACTGTAGAGACAAAGTGTAATCCCTTAGCTATATTCTTTTTTGTATAAATGAGTATACCAATCCGCAATAATACTTAATCATTTTGAGGGATTAAACCTGTCGCTACCTGCGTTAAAAATTTCTGATTTAGAACACAACTAAATAACGAAATTTTTGCCTTGCTATCAACAAGGTTTCATTGTCTCAAAATAGACTACTTAATTAAGCGTATTGGTATCTAAAAGTTATTAGAAATAATAAATTTAAATAACTTTGTTAGCAAATGCTGTGAACTTCGTTGAAATGGCTGTTTTGGGCTAATTTCGGCTAATTGCAGTGTACGTGCGTATAAAATACAACAACACGTGCTTAAAAGGTCATAAATAGATGAATTTTTATGTCTGGTTAATCGCAACTATGCACAGAAATTGTTGGGAAATCCTTTAAAATTAAGCGATATAGCATATAACAGGATAGACCTGATAATACTTGGAATTTTTATACATTACAGGTATCGTACTGATGCAAGCTCTCTCACTTTTTAACTTTTTGCAGGATACTATCGCGTTATGTCAGATTTTCGTGAACAAGCATTACATTACCACGCTCACCCCGTTCCAGGTAAAATTAGTGTTGAACTAACCAAGCCAGCCGAAACGGTTAACGATCTCGCTTTAGCTTATAGCCCAGGTGTGGCTGAACCAGTCCGTGAAATTGCTGCTGATCCAGCAAACGCCTATAAATACACAGGCAAAGGCAATATGGTTGCAGTTATTTCAAACGGTACCGCAATTTTAGGTTTAGGTAACTTAGGTCCGCTTGCATCAAAACCTGTAATGGAAGGTAAAGCCTTACTATTCAAACGTTTTGCTGGCCTTGACTCAATTGATATTGAAGTTAAACACCGCACAACAGAAGATTTCATTAATACGGTTGCTAACATCGCTGATACGTTTGGTGGTATCAACCTAGAAGATATTAAAGCACCAGAATGTTTTGAAATCGAAAAAGCGCTTATCGAGCGCTGTGATATTCCCGTTTTCCACGATGACCAACATGGTACCGCTATTGTTACAGCTGCTGGTATGCTTAACGCCCTTGAAGTGCAAGGCAAAGATATCGAAGATGCTATCATCGTATGTTTAGGTGCTGGTGCTGCTGCTGTTGCTTGTATGGAGCTTTTAATTAAGTGTGGTGCACTGCGTGAACACATTTATATGCTTGACCGTAAAGGTGTGATCCATACTCGTCGTGATGACTTAAACGAGTATAAGCAATTATTTGCTAACAACACCGATAAGCGTACATTACAAGATGTTATTGCTGATGCTGATGTATTCGTTGGTGTATCAGGTCCTAACCTGTTAACTGCAGATGATCTTAAGCTGATGGCAGATAAGCCAGTTGTGTTTGCATGTTCAAACCCAGATCCTGAGATTGCTCCAGAAGTTGCACATAGCGCGCGTAACGATTTAATTATGGCAACGGGTCGTTCAGATTTCCCTAACCAAGTAAATAACGTGCTTTGTTTCCCATTCATTTTCCGTGGCGCGTTAGATGTTCGTGCAACGGCAATTAATGATGAAATGAAAATTGCTGCAGTTCATGCTATTCGTGGCATCGCGAAAGAGCCTGTACCAAGTGAAGTATTAAAAGCGGCTGGCGTTGAGTCACTTGAGTTTGGTGCCGAGTACATCATTCCTAAGCCTATGGATCCGCGTTTATTACCACGTATTGCACGTGCTGTTGCTGAAGCGGCTGTAGAGTCGGGTGTGGCGCAAATCGATATGCCAGAAGATTACATGCGTTAAACTTAATTAGCCTTAGGTATAACGCTCAATAAAAAACTCAGCCTAGGCTGAGTTTTTTTATATCTGCGATTATCGGCGGTGATCCGATGGCCGAAATACTTATTCTGAATCAAGCACTGGGATATCTAATCCCATTTCTTGCATAATTCTTTTAACTTCTTCAGGTACCTTTTCAGGGTTGTCTTTACGTAGGTCGTCATCATTTGGTAATGGTTGACCTGTAAAAGCATGTAAGAAAGCTTCACACAATAACTCACTGTTCGTCGCATGACGCAGGTTATTGATCTGGCGGCGTGTACGCTCGTCAGTTAATACTTTTAATACGTTAAGTGGGATTGATACGGTAATCTTTTTTACTTGTTCTGATTTTTTACCGTGTTCTGCATATGGGTGAATGTATTCACCGTTCCATTTAGCCATAAGTTGTTTCGTTGCCTCGGTTGTCAGTGATTTACGCCTTATTCACAGCGCAAGATGCGGAAATTCTATCTCTTTAAAAAAGATAGTCAAATACTAGTTATTTGGCCATCTAGTGGTGTAAATGTATAAACTTCTATGTGTAAGCGATAAATGCTTTGACTTCTCATATTTGATCATCTAACCTTTTAGACGTCTAAACATCCAATTAAAGAATAGGTGATGAAATGAGCGAAAAAAATAAAGCGACGATTGCTGTTCGTCACGGCATAGAAGCCGATAAACATCATGGTGCGGTTGTGCCTCCTTTATACTTATCAACCACCTATTCGTTTGCTGATTTTGATACTAAGCGCCAGTATGACTATGGTCGCAGCGGTAATCCAAATCGCGATATCTTAGCTGAAACCTTAGCTGAACTTGAAGGTGGTGCTAAAGGTATTATCACTGCAACAGGTATGTCTGCTGTGCATTTAGCCACTCAGCTATTAAACAGTGACGACACGTTAGTGATCCCACATGACTGTTATGGCGGTAGTTATCGTTTATTCACCTCGCTTGAAAAGCGTGGCCTGTTAAAACTAAAAGTTTTGGATTTAACTAAATCTGAAAATCTCCAAGAAATTTTAGCGATTAAACCTAAGTTGATTTGGATTGAAACGCCAAGTAACCCAATCTTGCGTTTAACAGATATTAAAGCAATCACTAGTATTGCTAAGCAGTGTGGTGCTTTGGTTGCGGCTGATAACACCTTCTTATCACCTGCATTACAAAACCCAATTGAGTTTGGTGTTGATATTGTTGTGCACTCAACCACTAAATACATCAATGGTCACTCTGATGTAGTGGGCGGTGCAGTGATTGCTGCAACGCAAGAGCTAGGCGACGAGCTTGCTTGGTGGGCGAATAATATCGGTATTACTGGTGCACCATTTGACAGCTACTTAACGCTTCGTGGTTTACGTACTTTAAATGTACGCCTAAAGCAGCACCAAGAGAATGCCTTTGCCATTGCTGAGTATTTAGAAAGCTCTCCTTATGTAAGCCAAGTCTATTACCCTGGCCTTGCTTCTCACTCACAACATGAGCTTGCTAAGGCACAGCAACGCGGTTTTGGTGGCATGGTGAGCTTTGATATTAAAGGCGACATTAACGATGCAGCAGCGTTTTTAACTAGTCTTAAAGATTTTAGCCTTGCTGAGTCACTAGGTGGGGTAGAAAGTTTGATTTGTCACCCTGCAACAATGACACACGCAGGCATGGAGCCTAAAGCGCGTCTTGAAGCCGGTGTAGGCGATACGCTGATCCGTATTTCTGTAGGTATTGAAGACGTAAAAGATCTCATTGCAGATTTAGACCGTGTATTCAATTTAGTTAAGCCTGGTCAAGGCCAACAAGTTACAAAAGCGGCTGTAGAGCAAACACAGCAAGATACACAGCAAAACGCGTCATTCAAGTTAACGCCAGCACATACGGCATTGTGGTAGAAGAAATGGTAAATATTGTTCATAAATTTGGTGGCTCAAGCTTAAGCTCCGCAGATCGTTATCATGCGGTAGCGAACATTGTTTTAGCGAATACAGAGCAGGGCGATTGCATCGTTGTGTCGGCATCGGGTAAAACAACCGATACCCTAGTGAAGCTATGGCAAAGTTACCAGCAGCAAGATAGCCAAGCTGTTAGCGATATTCTACTGCTTATTGATAACAACCAACGCGCTTTAATTGAGCAACTACTCACAGGCCAGAATAAACAACAGGCGTTAGCACAGCTAAAAGATGAACTTGCTGTTCTAAATGAATTAATTAGTCAGCAACAGTTACTTGAAGCCCCTTTACTTGCTCATGGTGAAGTGTGGTCGGCGCGGTTATTGGCTGCTTATCTAAATCAGTTAGGTGTCGATTCGCAAGATGTTGATGCAAGACAGCTATTTACTCTAAATGGTGGCCAGCTTTTACATCAAAAAAACCAACAGCAATGCAGTGATGCGATTAGCAGAACACATATCAACGTAGTAACGGGTTTTATAGCTGCAGATTGCCAAGGTAATACGGTGACATTAGGCCGTAATGGCAGTGATTACAGTGCCACTTTGTTAGCGAGTTATACTTTTGCCAAGCAAGTGTCTATCTGGACAGATACACAAGGGGTATTTAGTACTGACCCTCGTAAAGTTAAAAATGCGGTTAAGTACGCCAAAGTATGCCGCGAGCAAGCTAACTTATTAGCGCGTTTAGGTAACCCAGTATTGCATGCAAAAACCTTGTCGCCGTTAAAAGACTCAGAAATTAAATTAGTGGTAAGAAGTAGTTTTGATTGTGATGCAACGCCAACCGAGGTAGTAAAAGAAGGTTATAGTAAAGCAAAACGTTTTATTACGACCTTAGATAACATCGATTTATTACGGGTTGATAAACTAAGCAGTGGTGAAGTCGGTGAGCTTAGTCAGTTAATTCAACACAGCCTGCATCACTTTACTAAAGAGGGCGATACTTACTTATTAGTGCCAGGTCAAAGCACTCACCAAGTTGTCAGCCACTTAGCGGGCCGTGCAAATATTGTTGAGTCAAATTTAAGTGGTTGTGCAGTAGTTGCCCCAACAGCTGATGTATCTGCGCTAACAGAGCAAGCCACAGCGCTTTTAAAAGAGCAAAGTATTCATCCTCGTTTTGTACAACAAGACGATAACTATGTGTTGATCTTAAACGATCAGGCAATTGATAGTGATGTTTTAACTCTTCTACATGACAAGCTGGTAAACAAAGGTCAAGAGTTGGCCATTATCGTTGCTGGACTTGGTAATGTAGGCGAAGTGTTCTTATCGCAACTACAAGCTCAGTTTGCGCGTTTATCTGCTCAGTACAAAGTAAAAGTAGTTGCTCTTTTACGCTCTAAACAAATGCTTTTTAGTGCCAGTGGTTTAAATACCGAAACATGGCAAGAGCAGTGGCATAATGAAGCGCAAAGCTACGACAAAGCTGAATTATTAGCACGTATCAATGAACTAGATTATGAGCACAAAGTGGTGATTGATATCACTGCCAGTGAGGCGTTCAGTCAGTTATACCCTGACTTTGTTGAACTTAACTGTCACTTGATCAGTGCAAACAAATACGCGGGCACTGCAGAAAATAGCTGGTATCAAAACCTACGCACTAATTTGGCTGAGCGAAATCTGTTATGGCGTTATAACACCAGTGTGGGTGCAGGTTTACCGATTAACTTTGCTTTAGCTGATTTGCAAAATAGCGGAGACAGCATTAACCGCATTGAAGGGGTATTCTCGGGTACTTTATCTTGGTTATGTAGCAGTTATGATGGCAGTGTGCCGTTTTCAGATTTAGTGCTTCAAGCTCAGCAAATGGGCTATACAGAGCCAGATCCTCGTGAAGATTTATCTGGCCGTGATATGCAGCGCAAACTGCTAATTTTAGCGCGTGACTTAGGCCTTGATTTAGAGCTTGATGATATTGCTTTAACACCTCTGATGCCTGAACAGCTTGCATCAGGAAGCTGGCAAGATTTCCTTGCAAACAAACAGCTACTTGATGAATTTATGACAGACAAAGCAGCGCAAGCTGCGGCGGAAGATAAAGTGGTGCGCTACACCGGTGCTATCACACTCGTAGATGGTAAGGTTCAGGCTCAAGTTGGTTTAGTCAATGTTGGCAAAGATGATGTATTAGCAAGCCTTAAACCGGGCGATAACATCTTTGTGATCAATTCACAGTGGTATACAGATAATGCATTGGTGATCCAAGGCCCAGGAGCGGGTAAAGAAGTCACTGCCGCAGGGGTGCACTCAGACCTGTATTGGCTGGTAAATAACCTAAAATAATTTTGCTGATCTTAGTTTAAATAGCTAAGCAAAAAGCGCCCCAAGGGCGCTTTTTTATGTCTTATAGCAACTTAGTTATTTAGAACAACTCTTCCTCTGTGCTGAGCTTTTCTTCAAATACGTCTGTTGGTTGATCGAGTACGTACTTAGTTGGTGCAGTGCCTTTAATGAAGTATTCAAAACGACTGGTGTAATCATTTTTGTGACTCAATAGACCTGTTGCTAAGTCGATTCGAACCGATACTAAACCTTCAGGAAGCTCAATAGGTGCTTCTGGCATACCATCAAGGGCTGCACGCATAAAGTCGACCCATGCAGGTTGCGCGGTTTTAGCGCCGGATTCTGCACCTGATATTTGCGATTTATCGAGGTTACTATTGTAAGTCATGCGGCCTAGGGCTTTTCCAGGGTTATCAAAACCAACCCAGACCGAAGTCATTACATTGCGATTAAAGCCGCTAAACCAAGTATCTACCGAATCATTAGTGGTACCTGTTTTACCAGCTAAATCACGACGGTCAAGCGACTGTGCACGCCAGCCTGTGCCACTCCAGCCTGTTTTATGGGTCCAACTACCGCCCCCCCAAATTGCACTGTGCATAGCTTGCGAAATTAAAAATGCATTTTGCTTAGAAATGATACGAGGCGCACAGCGAGGTGTTTTCGTTATCTCCGCTTCAGTAAAACTCTGTTGATTCTGGTTAAGAGATGCAAACTCAGGGGTTACAGTTTGCTTAGGCGCATCACAAGCAAGTTCAGGCTCTGTTTTAAATAAAACAGTACCCGCCGAATCCTGAATCTCAGAGATAAAGTAAGGGGTTATCAAATGACCGCCATTGGCGAATGTACTCATACCGCGGGCTAGTTCAAGTGGAGTGATTGAAGCGCTACCGAGTGCGAGTGATTCACTGCGGTTAATATCGTTATTCAAAAAGCCAAACTTAAGCAAATGATCGGCTGTACGCTCAAGGCCAACACCACGTAATAGGCGCACCGAGATTACGTTCTTCGATTGTGCGAGTGCTCTGCGAATACGTATAGGACCATTATAAACCGCTGGGCTGTTCTTAGGGCGCCATGCCACACCTTGGCTTTTATCCCATTGATTAATTGGCGCATCATTCAAAATAGAAGCAAGCGTATAGCCATTCTCAAGTGCCGCTGAATAAATAAATGGCTTAATGTTTGAGCCTACTTGGCGTTTTGCTTGAACTGCGCGATTGTATTGGCTTTGTTCAAAGCTATAACCACCGACAATCGCTTTAATACGACCATCTTGCGGATCAAGTGAAACAAGTGCGCTCGATGCTTCTGGTACTTGGCTAAGGATATAGCTTTCATCTGCATTTTTACGCAGCCAAATTTGCGCTCCCGCTGATAAAATTTCCGTAGCTGTTTTTGGTGCAAAGCTTTGACGGTAACGCGTAATATATTTACGCGCCCATTTTAGACCATCCCACTCAACAGTGACTTGTTCACCGCTTTTTAATAGCACATCAATTGATTGTTCAGCGACATTGGTGACAACACCTGCTAATAGCGGACCAAATTCTTTGACATCTTTTAATTTAGATAAGATCTCTTCTTGGCTAAGAGGGCTTTCATTTTCGCTGTCCCATAACTGAGCCGCAGCACCACGGAAGCCATGACGCATATCGTAAGCGTGTAGGTTATCAACAATCGCATCTTGAGCAGCCTGTTGAATGTTAGAGTCAACGCTGGTGTAAACTTTAAAACCAGTATTATAGGCGCGCTCGTGACCATAACGAGCTACCATTTCAGCACGAACCATCTCTGAAATATACGGGGCATAGACTTCAATTTCTGCGCCGTGAAATTTTGCAGTAATAGGTGCGTTAATAGCCTCTTCATATTCGCTTCGAGTGATGTACTTTTCGGTGTACATACGACCTAATACGACATTTCGACGAGCCTTTGCGCGAACTGGGTTACGAATAGGGTTAAGTGCAGAAGGTGCTTTAGGTAGGCCTGCAATCATAGCCATTTGCGCTAAAGTTAACTCGTTTAAATCTTTGCCATAGTAAACTTGCGCAGCTGCACCAATACCAAAGGCGCGATTACCCAATTCGATTTTGTTTAAGTATAATTCGAGAATTTCGTCCTTAGTTAAAATACTTTCAATGTGAAGAGCTATGAAGATCTCTTTAACTTTACGGATATATGCTTTTTCTCGGGTTAAGAAGAAGTTACGGGCAAGCTGCATGGTTATCGTACTTGCGCCTTGTTTCTTTTCACCGGTAGATATGAGTACAATGGCTGAGCGAACTATACCAATTGGATCAATGCCAATATGTTCATAAAAGCGATTATCTTCTGTTGCTAATATTGCATCGATTAATGGTTGGGGTATTTGATCTATTGTTACTGGAATGCGGCGTTTTTCACCAAATTGATTGATCAATAAGCCATCTCGTGAGAAAACTTGCATAGGTGTCTGTAACTGAACGTCTTTTAAAACCTGAACGCTAGGAATGTCGGGTTTAACGTAATAGTATAGACCAACTAAAGTGATTAGTCCTAAAAATGAGCAGATGATAATAAATTGTAAAGTTCGCTTTAATAAAATCACTTATATTTTCCCTAAATGGACTCCCAATTAGAATCGGAGACTGCTAGTATATATTGATTAAAAAATGAATAATATTTTTTCAGATAAAAATTATAACTTGTTTATTATTAAAACAAAGGCCAAGTTGCAAACATGCTAAGTCAGCTATTTAAAAAGCCTTCATCTATGATGGTAGGGATCGACATCGGATCACACTGTATAAAGGCAGTGTTATTGCAGGAGACAGACGCTGGTTTGCGGCTTGAAGCACTAGCTATTGAACCTATGCCTAAAGGCGCTATGTCTGAACGTTCTATTCAAGACATAGAAGCAATAGGTAATGTTATCGCGAAATTAAAAAGAAAAATACCTAAATCCGTACAACGCGCTGCTGTTGCAGTGTCTGGGCAAACCGTGATCACAAAAGTAATTTTTATGGATGTATCATTAACTGATGCTGAACTTGAGTCACAAATTGCTATTGAAGCAGACAGCTTAATTCCTTACCCCCTCGACGAAGTTAATATCGATTTTGAAAAACTGGCTATCAACGAAGCGGATCCAAGTAAAGTTAATGTACTTCTTTCGGCAGCGCGAACTGAAAGTGTGCAAGCTCGTGTAGGTGCTCTTGAAACAGCTAACTTAAAAGCGGCAGTGGTCGATGTAGAAAGTTATGCCCTCAGCCGAGCAATGGATGTTTACTATCAACAGTTGCCAAGCGATGCTTACAATAAGTGTGTCGCTGTGGTTGATATTGGTGCTGTTCTGATGTTGGTTAGTGTGGTGCAAGAGGGTGAAACAATTTATACCCGTGACCAAGTATTTGGCGGCGATCAATACACTAATAGTATCGTTGCTTATTATAATAAAAGCTTTGATGAAGCTGAAATAGGTAAAACAACTGGGGATTTACCACCAAATTATACTTTTGAGGTGTTAGCGCCATTCCAAACATCACTATTGCAGCAAGTAAGACGCGCAGTACAAATGTTCTTAACAACCAGTGGTAAAGAGCAAGTTGACTATATTGTTCTAACGGGTGGCACAGCTATGATTGATGGCCTTGACAGGCTTTTAATTGAAGAACTGGGAATCCATACGGTGGTTGCTGAGCCATTTGCAAACATTGAAATCTCCGCAAAAGTGGATCGGAATATGCTGCAGCGTCACCGAACTCAGTTTGCAATAGCCACAGGACTGGCATTAAGGAGCTTTTCATCATGCCACATATAAATTTACTGCCCTGGCGAGAACAGCAAAGAAAAGACTCACAGAATAAATTTATAACTGTGCTTTTTTCTGTTGTTGTTGTCAGCTTTATCAGTATGTATCTATTGAGCTCTTTTTACAGCGGCCTTCGTCAAGGCCAAGATGCAAAGAATAACTTTTTAAATACTGAGATCGCTCTTTTGAATCAACGTATTAGGGAAATTAATGAGCTTGATAAAAAGAAAGAAAACTTACAGCAACGAATGCGTTTAATTGAAGAGCTGCAAAGTAGTCGTAACTTAGGTACACAAATCATGGATGAAGTTGCGAAAATAGTCCCTGCAGGTGTCTATTTGACTAAGTTGGAGCGCCGTGGTGACCAAATTCATGTAACAGGTCGTAGCGAATCGAATAACCGCTTATCGACCATGCTACGTCAAGTTCAAAGTTCTTATTTACTAGAGCGCCCAGTAATGCAAGGCATTGTTGCAGGTGAGCAGACATCAAGGCTATTAAGTGACTTTAATATGGATTTTTATGTTAAACCGTTTGATCAGATAGGTGAGGCGCGTAATGAACCTTGATATCAAATCGTTAACTGAAATAGATTGGAATGAAATAGAGCTCGAAAATATGGGTGATTGGCCCATTGCTGTAAAAGCGTTATGTTGTGCTTTTGTAGCTGCAATCGTGTTGTATTTTAGTTATAGCTTATTGGTGTCTGATGAGATTGCCAGCTATCACAGTGCCGTAGCAAAAGAAACTGAGTTGCGTAACACTTACAAGCAAAAATATGCTTTAGCGAGCAACTTAGAACTGTATCGCCAACAAATGGTAGAAATGGAAGAGAAATTTTCTCAACTATTGAAGCGCTTACCTACCTCGAATGAAACACCTGGGTTGCTTGATGATTTATCTTATGTTGGAACGACAAGTGGTTTAACCTTCTTAAAAATTGGTTGGTTACCTGAAATTGAAAAAGAATTTTATACAGAGCTACCGATAAAAATTGAGGTGGTAGGTACTTACCATGAATTCGGTGAATTCGTTGGCAAAGTAGCACAGTTACCGCGTATTGTTAGTTTGCATGATTTTACAATTCAAACTTTAGGTAATGGCGAGCTTACTTTTAGTGTTGTAGCCAAAACATATCGTTACGAGGGGGGCACTAAAAAATGAAGAAGCTTTCCTTAGTTATATTAATGAGCTTTGCGTTAGCCGCTTGTAATGATGATACTGCTGAGCAAAAAGAGTTTATCGATCAGGTAAAAGCTAGCACAACGCCGAAAGTTGAACCGATCCCACAGATAGCGCAATTTGAATATTTTGAATACAGTGCAGGTAGACTTCGCAGCCCATTTGTTGCTCCGAAGCCTGAGATTATTCAAAATAACCTTGTGCAGGTGAAGAACTGTCTTCATCCTGATCCAAATCGAGTTCGCCAACCTCTTGAGAAATACCCATTAGATAATTTGCTTATGAAAGGTACCATAGGCCGAGCTGGCAATACTTGGGCACTCATCAAAGCGGCAGATGAAACGCTTTATCGCGTAACCGTAGGTAATTACATTGGTTTGTATCATGGTGAAATAAAAGAAGTGCACGACAATTACATAGAATTATTAGAATTAATCCCTGATGGGGCTGGTTGTTGGAAAGAGCGTCTGACAAAGCTAGAAATGTTAGAGGCGGATACAAATGGTGCAAGTTAATCTTATGAAAGGTAAAAAAAATATGCATAAAGGAATGGCTTGGTTTAAAAACATGCATAAGTTCATGTTAGCTGCACTTGCTTTTTTAATAGCGCAGTCAGCAGTTGCGGCACCTTTACTATATGATGTGCGTTATAACCCATTAATGAAAGGCGAAACACAACTACAGCTTGTGTTTGATGAGGCACTGACATTCGAACCAAAAGTCCAGGTGTATAACTCACCAGCACGCATCGAAATGTTATTCAGTAATGTAGGTGTTGATAATGAAATGCGTGATGTACCTGTGAACCAAGCAGGTATTCAGCATGTAACAAGCACCATGACCGCTGATGGTTTGAAGGTCGTTGTATCGTTAGATAAATTAAAAATCTATAAAACGTTCGCTAAAGATAACATCCTAACGCTGCATGTTTCTGATAACCCAATTAGTGGAGACGAAATAGCGGATCCACTCTCAGCAGCCAATAATTATATAAATACAGTTCAGTCGATAGATTTTCGTCGTGGTGAAAAAGGCGAAGCAAGGCTGTTAGTATTTTTACAAGATACGCAAGCAGCTATAGATGTTCACGAAAGTGGTGGCAAAATTATTGCTGAGTTCCACCATACTGATATTCTCGATGATCTACTTTATCAGCTTGATGTGATGGACTTTGGCACAGTCGTTAGCAATATTGAGACGTTTAAAGAAGGCAATATGACACGTATCGTGGTTGAGCCAAACGCTGCATTTAAATTCACTCATCAGCAAATTGAGAATATTTTTACTTTAACTGTCGAAAAAGATGATACGCAACGCGCTTACCTTGAAGGGGGAATTGAGTATCAAGGACGTCCAATGACGTTAAACTTCCAAGATATTCCCGTGCGTTCAGTACTGCAAATAATCGCAGGTTACAATGAATTTAACTTAGTAACGAGTGATTCTGTTACAGGCAATATTACTTTACGACTAGAAGGAGTCCCTTGGGATCAAGCGCTTGACGTAGTATTGAAAGTGAAAGGCTTAGATAAGCGCATGGATGGCTCTATTTTAATGGTCGCCCCTTCTGAAGAGTTGGCTGCCCGAGAAGCTAAAGAACTTAAAGCTAAGCAGCAAGTTGAAGACTTAGAACCGCTTTATAGCGAATATATTCGCCTTAACTATGCAAAAGCTGAAGAGTTTGCAGACCTATTGAAAACAGACACAAATAGCATTATCTCAGCGCGAGGAAGTGTTTCTGTTGATAAACGAACGAACACTTTGCTGATCAAAGACACTGCAAAAAGTATTGAAAGTGTGCGTCGTATGGTTGAGACCCTAGACATTCCTGTTAAGCAAGTCGTGATTGAATCACGTATGGTGACAGTGAATGATAATGTGCAAGAAGACTTGGGGGTTCGTTGGGGTATTAGTGACGTAGGAAGCGATGGTGCTATTTCTGGCTCTTTAGAAGGCGCTGGCGGCATGTTTGGTGCGGGCTCTTACGATAATATTCCAAGTATTTCTGATCGCTTAAATGTCAATTTACCGGTTTCAAGCCCTGCGGGTAGTATTGGTGTGCAAGTCGCTAAGTTAGCCAATGGCACTATTTTAGATTTAGAGTTAAGTGCGCTTGAAGAAGAAAACCGCGGCGAAATTATCGCAAGCCCACGCATCACGACGGCTAATCAACAAAAAGCACGTATTGAGCAAGGTACAGAAATTCCATACGTTGAAGCTGCATCTAGTGGCGCAACGACAGTAACATTCAAAAAAGCGGTATTGAGCTTAGAAGTAACGCCTCATATCACACCTGACAACAAGGTGATTTTAGACTTAGTAATTACACAAGATACTCGTGGTGATACGGTACAAACGCCAACAGGCTCTGCTGTGGCGATCAATACCCAAGAAATCCAAACCCAAGTATTAGTAGAAAATGGTCAAACAGTGGTGCTTGGTGGTATTTTTCAACAACAAATTGTTAATTCAACTAAGAAAGTACCATTGTTAGGTGATATTCCTTATTTGGGTGTGCTGTTTAAAAGCACGAGTGAATTTAACGAGAAGAAAGAGTTGTTAATCTTCGTAACCCCTAAAATTCAAATTGATTAAGTGATTTTTTCTTAAGCAACGAGCAATTAGCATTTTTAATTGCTCGTAATCTGGCTTTTTATGCTAATTGACTTGAAATACCCAAGCAATTACTGAGATAATCCCCTCCTTAATTTTGGGGCCAGGTCGTTAGGCGGGGTTTTATTTCAAATTTTAGAGTTCGTTTGTACTAAAAAGATATGGCTGAGAAACGTAATATATTTCTAGTGGGCCCTATGGGGGCTGGCAAAAGCACAATTGGTCGTCACATTGCTGACCAATTACACCTTGAATTTTTCGATTCAGATCAAGAGATCGAGCGTCGTACTGGAGCAGACATTGCTTGGGTATTCGATCTTGAGGGTGAAGAGGGCTTTCGACTTCGTGAAGAAACTGTAATTTCAGACCTAACTGAGATGCAAGGTATCGTTCTTGCAACAGGTGGTGGTTCTGTGATCAGTAAAGAAGTACGTAACAAGCTTTCTGCTCGTGGTATTGTTGTATACCTTGAGACACCAATCGAAAAGCAAGTTGCACGCACACAGCGCGACAAGCGTCGCCCATTATTGCAAACAGAAGAAGCACCGCGTGATGTACTAGAGCGCTTAGCTGAAGAACGCGAACCGTTATACAAAGAAGTTGCTGATTTTGTTGTCCGCACTGATGAGCAAAGCGCGAAAGTTGTTGCTAATCAAATCATCGAGAAATTAGATTTTTAAAAACCAATAATAAAAAGGAAACTAGCTATGCTTGAATTAACAGTTAATTTGGACGAGCGAAGTTATCCTATTTATATTGGTCAATCTGCTCTTCAAGAGACTGGTCGGCTGCGCGAGCACATCGGCGACTGTCGACCTATCATTATCACCAACGACACCATTGCACCTTTATATCTTGATAATGTAATGACGTCGTTGGCTGATCTAAACCCGTTATCTTTTACCATCCCTGATGGCGAACAATATAAATCACTTGAGTGGTTTGAAAAGATTTCGGCGTTCTTACTTGAACATAACTGTGGCCGCGATACTTGCCTTATTGCCTTAGGTGGCGGTGTGGTGGGTGATCTCACTGGTTTTGTTGCTGCATGTTATCAACGTGGCGTGCCTTTTATTCAAGTGCCAACGACTTTGCTTTCGCAAGTCGATTCATCGGTTGGCGGTAAAACGGCAGTAAACCACCCACTTGGTAAAAACATGATTGGTGCGTTTTACCAACCACAAGCAGTATTTATCGATACACAATCGCTACATACTTTGCCTGAGCGTGAATTCGCAGCGGGCATGGCTGAAGTGATTAAATATGGCCTTATTTACGACACTGAGTTATTTGCTTACCTTGAGCAAAATATCACTAAACTTAAATCTCTTGATGAACAAACTTTACAGCATGTGATTTATCGCTGTTGTGAAATCAAAGCCTTGATTGTTGCACAAGATGAAAAAGAAGCCGGTTTACGTGCATTACTAAACTTAGGGCACACCTTTGGCCACGCAATTGAAGCGCAAATGGGCTATGGTAATTGGCTACATGGCGAAGCCGTTGCGGCAGGTATGGTACTGGCAGCACGCCTTGCACATACCCGTGATGACTTAAACGCAGCAGAAGTTGAACGCATTATTAAATTGATTGCTGAGTATGATTTACCTGTCGATATTCCGGCAGAAATGACCAGCGAGCAGTTTTTAACGCACATGCGTAAAGATAAGAAAAATAAAAAAGGCACGATTCGCTTTATTCTACCTACCCAATTTGGTCAATGTGCGCTGGTAAGTGATGTTACTGATCAGCAGGTTTGTGATTTAATAGCGCGCTAATGCAATCGCAAATATTGCCTAGCCGTGCTGCGCTAGTTGATCGAATCGCTCTGCAGTTTGAGTATGGGCAAAACCTAATTTGCTTACTCGGTCCTTCTGGCCTTGGTAAAAGCTATTTATTAGAAACCTTCATCACGGATAAATACCTCGACTTTAATAAAGCGTTTGTTCAGTTGTCGGGAAAAATGACCGACCAACAGTTTATGACTGAACTGTTAGAACAAAGCTTTAGCAACCCACTAATCGATCACGCTTTAAGTTTGTCTGAAAACTTCTATCAACTTTATAAACAACAGCCTTGTGGTGATTGTTTATGGGTCATTGATGGAGGGCGTCATTTATCTGAAGAGTTAATTCAGCAATTAGAAGTCCTTGCCAAGCAAAGCCCGAGCACGTTATACATACTGATTGCATCACAATCGGCAGGGCAGTTTAGTCAAGCAGTTGAAATCCACTTAGAGTCGCTAAATTTAAGTGAAAGTAAGCAACTGATGCGTTGGTTTTTCGATAACCTCCCTGTTGAAGAAGACCCCGTTTTTCGCACCTTTTTACAAGAAGCGCATGGTAACCCAGCTTTATTACTTGCTTGGCAGCCTGAACAACAAACTGCAGACATTCGCGCACCAGAAAAAAGCTATAAACTGCTTTATTTAATTTTGCTCTTAATCACGACCATGGTGCTGATCATTGGCTTTTTATATAAAGCTGATATGACTGAGTGGTGGAAAGCGCATTACCAGCAGGATACAACGAACTCTGTGGCAACAGCACTGCCTGCAGAAGCAGTAATCAATGGTCGAGTAGAAAGCAAAGAGCTAGTTCTAGAACAAGCTCAAGACGATCTTCAAGCCGAGCAGCAAGTTGCTACTAATGATGAGGACAACACAACTCAGGCAGTTAAGGTGCCAGTTGATAACTCTGCGATAGAAAACCGTGAGAATGAAAGTCATAACAATAACGTGGCTGCGATTGTTGATAGCCTTTTGCCAGCAGAGCGAATAACACAAGAGACTGAGCAACCAACGACAGATGAAGTTATAGCTGCCGTCATCAACGATGCTGAGCAAACCGAGTCTGCCATTGAGCCAGAGCTGCCATTAGTAGGAAATGCGTGGTATTTATCTCAGCCAGATGACAATTTTGTTATCCAATTACTTGCGGTGACTAAAAAAGAGATTAGCGATAAGTTTATTACTGAAAATGGCTTGCAAGGGCAAGTAAATACTTACCAAAGCTTACGGAGTGGTAAGCCGTGGTGGATTGTAACTTATGGTAGTTACACCACACTGAATGATGCTAAGAAGGGCGTAACAACACTTTCTGATAATGTGCGTAAAAATCAGCCGTTTTATAAAAAAATAAGTAAAATTAAACAAGAAATCGCTTCACTAAATCAGTAAATTAAAGCTGATTAGTGTAAAATCGCGCAACACCGAATTGAAGTTAAGAGCAGATGCAGCAAAAGACCAGAGCCTTCCTTAAATGGGCAGGTGGAAAATACAGCCTAGTTGAAGATATTCGTACCCGCTTGAAGCAAGCGAGTATGGATGCTGACACCTTAGTTGAACCTTTCGTTGGTGCTGGCTCTGTATTCCTTAATACTGATTTTAAGCATTATATTTTAAATGATATAAATGCGGATCTGATCAATCTTTACACTGAGCTTAAGCGCACGCCCGATGAGTTTATTAGCGACGCTAAAAAGTTGTTTGTAGAGCTTAATAACCACCCCGAAGCCTATTACGAATATCGTGTTCAGTTTAATCAAAGCAGTGATGTGTATGAGCGTGCGATTTTATTTTTATACATGAATCGCCATGGCTATAACGGGTTGTGTCGCTATAATCTAAAAGGTATTTTTAATGTTCCTTTTGGTAAATATAAGCGCCCGTATTTTCCTGAAAAAGAAATGCATTTCTTTGCTGAAAAAGCTCAGCAAGCAACCTTTACTTGCTTAGGTTATGACAAGGTATTTAAGCTTATTCCTAATAATGCGGTTGTATATTGCGATCCACCTTATGTGCCTTTGAGTAAAACAGCTTCATTTACTTCTTACGCTAAAGGCGGTTTCAATTTAGATGACCAAGCAAACTTGGCGAATTTAGCTGAGCAAGCCGCATTCGAAAATAACACGCCTGTACTTATTTCTAACCACGATACAGTGTGGACGCGTAAAATCTACAGCCAAGCATCATTAGATGAGATTCAGGTAAAACGCACGATTAGCCCCAAGGGCGGTTCACGCAATAAAGTGAACGAGCTAATGGCTATGTATTTAGCACCAAAGAAACGGTGAAATAAATCGCTGCTACAAATAGACTGAAAAAAATCAGGGCAATGACGATGATAGTACTGAGCGAGTGCTCTTTGAAGTCAGCTTGACGCTTATTTTCTGATTGAACACCAAAAAATGCCGCAAAGACACTTTGTAATGCACTCATGAATTTGTTCATACGATTTAGAACTTAGAACCTAAACCGCTAACTTTCTTTGACTCTTCACTACTTGTTAATAACTCAAGTAAATCAAGATAATGGAACTGAGCACTGCGGCTATCACCCGTTAACCAAGAAAACCATCCTGTTTCTTGTTCTGCTTTCATACATTGAGCAGAAGATGATGATGCGTTAAGCGTGTTGCATGAGCAACCAGACGCCGCTGCTAAAAAGTCGTCTTCATCAGCAGATGAAAAAGATACAAACGCAGCAACCGTAAGTGCGGACGCGATTAAGATCCCTATTTTAAAAGCACGCATGAGAATAACCCTTGTTTGTGTTACTTAAACAAGCATACATAACAATTGCTCAAATAACAAACTTAATTATCGCTGAATTAAATAAAAATTTAATAAAATTAGCTCTTTAAAGTAAATTTAATGTTTATTATTTGTTTCATTTTATTGTGTTGTAGATGGCTTTTTAATAGAGTTATTGCTCAAATTTTGACTAAAATAACACTAATTCAATAGGCTAAAAGGATTAGCTTAAAGCAATCGCCCTTTAACAATCAGCTGCGGTGTTTAAATCAGCAGTCGATTGGGTTACATTATGCGCTCTTCTTGCAGTCGCAAATTTTAATGGAATCTCTCATGTTGGAAACATTACAAAAGTATTTAATTGCCCCTTCTATTTTATCAGCCGACTTTGCCCGTTTAGGTGAAGATGTTGATCGTGTACTAGCAAGTGGAGCAGATGTTGTACATTTTGATGTGATGGATAACCATTATGTGCCAAACCTAACTTTTGGCCCAATGATTTGTAAAGCACTGCGCGATTACGGCATTACAGCCCCGATTGATGTGCACCTTATGGTAAAGCCTGTCGATCGTCTAATTCCCGACTTCGCTGAAGCGGGCGCTTCTATCATCAGCTTTCACCCAGAAGCCAGTGAGCATATTGACCGTACCTTGCAACTCATAAAAGACAGTGGTTGCCAAGCAGGGCTTGTATTTAATCCTGCAACCAGCCTTAGCTACCTTGAGCATGTGCTCGATAAGGTTGATGTGGTGCTATTAATGTCGGTTAACCCTGGTTTTGGCGGCCAAAGCTTTATTCCTCATACCCTCGAAAAGCTTCGCCAAGCGCGTAAAATGATTGATGATTCAGGTCGCAAAATTCGTTTAGAAGTTGATGGTGGCGTTGGTGTTGATAATATTGCTGAAATTGCCGAAGCGGGCGCTGATATGTTTGTTTCAGGCTCGGCGATTTTCAATCAACCAGATTACAAAGCGGTTATCGATGCGATGCGTAACGAGCTTGCAAAGGTTGAGCCATGAAATACGATGCGGCATTTTTCGATTTAGATGGCACCTTAGTCGACAGTGTTTATGATTTATACATTGCGATGAACCTGACCCTAACTGATCTAGCATTTCCGATTGTGACACAAAAGCTAGTTGAAAGCTGGGTAGGTAATGGCATAGAAACGCTTGTAAAGCGTGGTTTGAGTGGCGATATGCAAATCAGTGAGCATTTAGATGAAGCCCTTGCTGAGCGTGCAATTAATTTGTTTTATCAGCACTATGACCAAGTTGTAGGCGATTACAGTGCGCTTTATCAACATGTAGAAACCGGGCTTGCTGCCCTTGCTGGTATTCCTAAAGTGGTGATCACCAATAAGGCTCGTCGTTTTACCGAAAAGCTACTTGATAAACTGTCACTGACTAGTCATTTTCAGTTGATTGTATGTGGTGATGATATGGCAAAGAAACCATCACCTGAGCCTTTAGTATTTGCTTGTCAGCAATTAGATGTCAGCCCAGCCAAAGCGGTTATGATAGGCGACTCTAAAAGTGATATTTTGGCTGCCAAAGCGGCTAAGGTGGATGTTGTTGCGCTTAGTTATGGCTATAACCAAGGTGAAAACCTCGTTGATTTCAATCCAGAGTACCTCTGCGAGAATTTCTTAGATATAATACCCGTTCTTACCCAAAGGTAAGTGCATTTTAAATTCGTCTTTTTAGTTTAGTAAAAATATAAAGGAACATCATGAGTAAACCAGTAGTGTTAAGTGGCATTCAGCCAACCGGTGGTATGACAATAGGCAACTATGTTGGCGCTATTAACCAGTGGCTTAAGCTACAGGAAGACCACGAAAGTTTCTTTATGTTAGTTGATTTACACGCTATTACTGTACGCCAAGATCCTGAGCAACTACGCTCGCGCGTGCTTGACGGTGTTGCGCTGTATGCTGCATGTGGTATCGACCCAGAAAAAGCGGCGTTATTTGTACAATCTCAAGTGCCAGAACATGCACAGCTTAGTTGGGTTTTAAACTGTTACGCTCAAATGGGTGAGCTTAACCGTATGACGCAGTTTAAAGATAAGTCTTCTAAGCATGCTAATAACGTTAATGTGGGTTTATTCTCTTACCCAGTGCTGCAAGCAGCTGATATCTTGCTATACCAAGCGGATCAAGTGCCAGTGGGTGAAGATCAAAAACAACACCTTGAGTTAACTCGTGATATTGCAACACGTTTCAATAACCTATACGGTGACGTGTTCAAACTACCTGAGCCGTACATTCCTGAGTTCGGCGCACGTGTAATGAGTTTACAAGATCCGCTCAAGAAAATGTCTAAATCAGATGAAAATCCAAACGGTTACATTATGTTATTAGATGAGCCGAAGAAGATTGAAAAGAAACTGAAAAAAGCAGTAACCGATTCAGACGAGCAAGCTCGTATCTACTTTGATCGTGAAGAAAAACCAGGTGTATCAAACCTACTTACTTTATTATCAGTGGCCACTAAGCGCTCAATTGAAGACTTAGTGCCTGAATATGAAGACAAAATGTATGGTCACCTGAAAAAAGACACTGCAGCAGCGGTCGTTAATATGATTGAGCCAATTCAAGCACGCTTTAAAGAAATTCGCGAAGATCAGTCATTACTTGATAGCATTATGAAATCAGGTGCTGAAAAAGCGAGTATCCGCGCTGAAAAAACATTAAAAGCAGTCTACGATGCGGTAGGTTTTATCCCTCGCCCGTAAGCTTGTGATAAATTATTGAAATAAAAATACCGCTTGATAGCGGTATTTTTTTAGCTATTAAAAGCTAAGCGCCATTAATACTGTAAATAAACAGATAAGTGCAGCAGCGGTTTTGTCTGTTTTTTCCATTTTTTATTTCTCACCTGTGTTCAATTGTTTAATTACATAACCTTTATTTTTTAATAAGCCTAACAAGCTATCTTCACCAGCTAAGTGGGCTGTGCCAACGAGCAGTAACTCTTTTTGCGAATTAGTAAAATAATTTTCAATGTGACCAAGCCAAGTTAGATTTCGTTGCTTGATCAACATTTGGTAAGTATTAGGGTCATGTTCTTGTAAAGGCATAAGAGTAAGTTCATCTATTGCTTGCATATCGCCATTTTTCCATGCATTAAGCATTGCGATGTACAGTGCTTGGTAACTAGAAATTTGCGTTAATAGTGACTCAATAAAGGCATTTTCGTCTTGGCTACCTACTTGTTTAAACAGGTCTAATTGAAAAGCCACGGTCTCTAGATAAGCGACTTCTTTTTTATCTCGCTTAGCCAATTTCGCGAAGTAACTATCAACACCTTCACCCATAAGTTGTTGCTTTTGAAGTTCTAGCGACATGATTAGCACGCTTAACATAAAGGGGCGAAAGCTATCGAGTTCGCTGAGTTTCATATCATACTGGGCAAGTTGTTCTTCTAGTTGCTGTTTCACCTTTGCTGATAACTTGCTACTCAGTGTTTCGCCAGCTTGATAACTAAGAGTTTTAAGCATAGTGAGTTGTGCTGAGCTATCGCTTGGTGCGGGCACATCAGTTTCAAGTACTAAGATATCAGCCTGTTTATACGCTTGATTAAATTCATCAGGAAGGGGGAGTTCCTTGGGCGGCAAAACGTGGATTGAACCAGCAATATATATAAATTCATCACCTTTACTAACTTTCCATACGGCACTTTTTGCTGCACCAAAACCACTTATTAATAGGCCTGTCGCAGCAATTGATGAGATTAGCAAGTGTCGAGTTAGTGTTTTCATTATTTAAGCCTGTTAATTTAAAGAAGCTTGCTCAGCATGCTGAGCAAGCCAAGTATTACTTATTCAGTTGTTGCTCAATTTGCTGATCAATTTTATTGTTCATTTGCTCAATAGATGCTTCGATAGAGGTCTCTAATTGCTTGTTTAGCTTTTGAGTACCTTGAGCATTAAGTAAGGTATTCGTTGATGTAATAATGATTGCAGTGACCGCTAAAAGTGACATCATTTTTAAGACTGAGTTAGCCATAATTTAATTCCTTTAATTGGTTGATTAGTTTTATCAGCGAAGCAAAATTGGTTGGTAGCCCGTTGATGGAAACTACAATAGCGAGGAAAGCTGCTAGAGTCGCTTATCTAGTTCTAAGCAATTTATATATAAGGTTTGAAAATATTAATTTGAATATTTTCAATGGTTTAAGCTTAATTCTTATGAGAGGAAATAAGGTTTTAAATCATTTAATTTTTGCGGTTTTGTCTTTTGATGATAGTTTGGATGCAGCAAATAGGAACTTGGAGGTTTTGATATGGGTTTTAAAGTAAAACATTATGCGGCTAAAACTGTACCTGCGAATAGCTCATTAGAATGGGAGCTAATCTTAACTGAGCTTATCATTGGTAGCCTTTGTGCTGCATTCGCAAAGATCGGCTATGATGCCGCTATGTTACTTATTTTTATACCTAATTTAGTAATCGCCTTAGTTTGCTTTGGCTTTATTGGGCTTTCGATATTTCACTTCATAAGAGAAAAACGCAGTAAGCCAAGTGAGTAGTATAGATTGCTGCGCTATTTTTCTACTGGGGTAACGCCTGGCGAGTCGCACGCAATGACTTCAAATCGATAGCCATACTCAGCATGGTGATCAGGGGTTACTTGCACAATCTCATAATCATTCAGCTCAACGGCTTTACTGTTTTCTGCTTTTAAACAGCGTGAATAACTATCGGCTTCAAAGCTGTAAGCAAACATGGCAATTAAACGTTTGCTACGTTCAAAGTAACCTTTGGTATCTAAAAATTGGCGAAGGTTTTCGGCGGTTTCGCCGTCAACTTCTACATCTACGTCTTGGCTTGGGGCTGAGCTTTGTGTATTTTCAGGAAGTTGTTGCTCGAGCTTTTCACCAAGTTCTTCGACTGCTTTTTGCTGTTCTTCACCTGATTCCTTGGCAATGACTTTACTATCCACAAAGGTGCTGACCATATTGTCGAGCACTTCTTCAGGTGGCTTATCATCAAGAAATGAAATTAAGTTAATAAAAACTACCGACGCTAAAACAAAGCGTACAATGGCAGTTAATAATGGTGAGTAGCTTTGACTAATAAACTTAACTCGCTCAGAGCCAAATGGCTTTATCAGCAATAAAACAAAAATATAAAAAGGTAAAAAAAGTTGAAATAACAATAAAGTACCTAGGGTTATTCCCATTGCCCAAGGTGGTAAATATAACAGGGTGGCAAAGTTATGTGTGTAGTTAAAGTGACTAGCTGAGACATGAGTTACATCATTAACTATGCCGCTTGCACCAGCTAATACAAAATTAGCGATACTGGCATAGAAGATTAAAATCAGTGCTTTGCCGGCAAGCGAGTGCCAAAGTTGGTTAAACTTGGGCCAAAACTCAATAACAAGCGCAATAATGGTGATGGTGGCACTTAACCAGCCCGATTGCAGAACAATCAGGCTGCTTAATGCTAAAAGATAGAGCTTTTGCGCGGTACTTAAGTTAAACCAAATGGCTTTTAACTGTTCAACCAGCCTCGTTTTATGAGGCTGCCAGCTACGTTGCTGTTGTTGAAACTGTTTATTAGCGCGCCATTTTGCAATTTTTAAATACCTACGCACGCAATATCCTTTTTATAGTAATGGTTTTAAGTACCTTCCTGTGTGTGAACGCTCACAATCGGCAACGTCTTCAGGTGTACCAGAAATTAAAATTTCACCACCGCCTGAGCCGCCTTCAGGGCCTAAATCGACAATCCAGTCTGCGGTTTTGATCACATCAAGGTTATGCTCGATAACAACAATGGTATTACCGTGATCGCGTAAGCGGTGAAGCACGACTAATAATTGCTGAATATCAGCAAAGTGTAAACCCGTAGTTGGTTCATCAAGGATATATAAGGTTTTACCTGTATCGCGTTTTGAAAGTTCGCGAGCTAGTTTTACACGCTGTGCTTCACCACCAGAGAGGGTAGTAGCAGCTTGACCTAAGCGAATATACGACAAGCCTACATCCATTAGGGTTTGCAGTTTACGTGCAATAGCCGGAATTTTATCAAAATAGTCACGGGCATCTTCTACGGTCATTTCGAGTACTTGGTGAATGTCTTTACCTTTGTACTGTACTTCGAGGGTTTCACGGTTGTAGCGCTGACCTTTACATACATCACAAGGTACATACACATCAGGTAAAAAGTGCATTTCTACCTTGATCACACCATCGCCTTGGCAAGCCTCACAACGGCCACCTTTAACGTTAAAGCTAAAACGGCCCACTTTATAGCCACGTGAACGGGCTTCTTGAGTACCCGCAAATAGCTCTCGAATACCGGTGAAAATACCGGTGTAAGTTGCTGGGTTTGAGCGCGGAGTACGGCCAATTGGGCTTTGGTCAATATCAATCACTTTATCAAAATGCTCTAGACCCTTGATTGACTTATACGGTGCCGCCTCTGCGGTCGTTGCGCCATTTAACTCGGTATGAGCCAGTTTAAATAAAGTGTCGTTGATAAGTGTCGATTTACCTGAGCCTGATACACCTGTGATACAGGTCATTAAGCCAAATGGAATACGTAAATCAACGTTCTTTAAGTTGTTACCTGTGGCACCAAATAACTCAAGCCATTTGTCAGTAGTTTGATGGCGAGCCGCCGGTACTTCGATTTTCTTTTCGCCAGAGAGGTACTGACCCGTGATTGAATCTTTGCTAGCTAGAATATCGTCATGGGTACCTTGTGCAATAACATGGCCGCCATGAACACCGGCACCCGGGCCGATATCGATAATATGATCCGCAGCGCGAATGGCATCTTCGTCATGTTCAACCACAATAACGGTGTTGCCTAAATCGCGTAAGTGAATAAGGGTTTTTAGTAGGCGGTCGTTATCGCGTTGGTGCAAACCAATTGATGGTTCATCCAGTACGTACATAACACCAACAAGGCCTGCACCAATTTGGCTTGCCAAACGAATACGCTGAGCCTCACCACCAGAAAGGGTATCGGCACTTCGCTCAAGTGATAAATAATTAAGGCCTACATTAATTAAGAAAGATAAACGGTCGCGAATTTCTTTGAGAATTTTTTCGGCAATTTGTGCGCGCTGACCAGTTAAATTCAAGCCATCAAAAAATGCCATGCTTTCACCAATACTCATTGTGGTGATAGCTGGCAAGTTTGTTTGACCTATAAATACATGGCGAGCTTCTTCACGTAGTCGCGAGCCATGACAGCTCGGACACGCTTGGCTTGTTTGGTATTTAGCAAGCTCTTCGCGCACTGAGTTTGACTCGGTTTCACGGTAGCGGCGATTCATATTATTTAAAACGCCTTCAAACTCATGGTTACGCGTAATTAAGTCGCCACGGTCGTTACGATAGTTAAAGGCAATTTTAGTTTTGCCAGAACCTTCAAGAATTACCTTTTTGGCCTCTTTACTAAGCTCTTGGAAAGGCACTTCTAGGTCAAACTTATAATGCTCTGCGACAGCTTGCAGCATTTGGAAGTAATAAAAGCTGCGTTTGTCCCAGCCTTTAATTGCACCGCCCGATAAACTTAGCTCTGGATTTTGTACAACACGGTTTGGATCAAAATACTGACGCACACCTAAACCATCACAGCTTTGACACGCACCTGCCGGGTTATTAAACGAGAATAAACGCGGCTCAAGTTCACTCATAGCGTAGCCACACGTTGGGCATGCAAAATTAGCAGAAAACAGCATATCTTCGCTGAGTGAATCGTCCATTGCCGCTACATGGGCAATACCACCTGATAGCTCAAGGGCTGTTTCGAATGATTCAGCTAAACGCTGTTGTTGGCCATCTTTAACTTTAAAACGGTCAACCACGACCTCGATAGTATGCTTTTTATGAAGCTCAAGGGTCGGTGGATCTGATAAGTCACAGACTTCGCCATCGATACGGGCGCGAATGAAGCCTTGACTTGCGAGTTGCTCAAGCAGCTTAACGTGCTCACCTTTACGATCTTTTACCACTGGCGCTAATAGCATTAGCTTACTTCCTTCAGGAAGCGCTAAAACCGTATCGACCATTTGGCTGATCGTTTGTGCTGCAAGTGGCAAGTCGTGAGTAGGGCAGCGAGGCTCACCTACACGGGCAAATAATAAACGTAGGTAATCGTAAATCTCGGTAATTGTACCGACCGTTGAACGCGGGTTATGCGACGTTGATTTCTGCTCGATAGAGATAGCCGGCGATAAGCCTTCGATGTGATCAACATCGGGTTTTTCCATTAGTGATAAGAACTGTCGTGCATACGCTGACAGTGACTCAACATAACGACGTTGCCCTTCTGCATACAAAGTATCAAACGCTAATGACGATTTCCCTGAACCAGATAGGCCAGTGATAACTATCAGCTTATCACGGGGAATGGTTAGGCTGATGTCTTTTAAATTGTGCGTACGGGCGCCTCGGACTTCAATGTTTTCCATGCTATCTCGTTTTATTACCTAATTATTTTTTCAGTATCTCATAATACGCGATAAGATTAATCCTTGATCAAAGAAAAAATCATCACTTACAGGTGATTATTTAGTTTTCGCTTGTGGTAGAATCCACGCTCAAATTTTAATAGACAGCAAGATCAGTAATTCATGACAGCATCTTCACTCAACTCTCGAGAAAAACGCGCTGCCGTTTCGTTGGCGAGCGTCTTTGCATTCCGTATGCTTGGCCTATTTATGCTGATGCCAGTATTGGCTATCTATGGGCAGCAATTAGAAGGGTTTTCGCCGCTTTGGATTGGCTTTGCTATTGGTGCTTATGGTTTAACGCAAGCCGTGTTGCAAATCCCTATGGGTTGGTTGTCTGATAAAATTGGTCGTAAAAAAGTGATTATTGGTGGCCTTTGTGTGTTTGCACTTGGCTCTGTAATTGCGGCAACCGCTGAGTCTGTGCAAATGGTTACGCTTGGGCGTGCACTTCAAGGCATGGGGGCGATTGCCAGTGCCTTATTGGCGCTTGCTTCTGATTTAAGCCGTGATGAACAACGTCCGAAAGTTATGGCCGTGATTGGTATGTGTATTGGTATGAGCTTTGCCGTTGCTATGCTACTAGGGCCTATTGTTGCTGCATCGTGGGGAGTTGCTGGGGTATTTTGGCTTACCGCAGGATTGGCCATTTTAGGTATTTTAATTGTGTTGTTTTTGGTGCCTAATGCTGTCAATAAGGCGCCAAAAGGTGACACACTTGCTACGCTTGATGATATTAAGCAACTGATTAAACACCCACAATTAGCACGCCTCGATTTTGGCGTAATGCTGCTTCATCTTACATTAACTACCGTATTTGTAGCCTTACCAGGCCAACTGATAAAAGACGGCTTAGTCGCAGACCATCATTGGTATTTATATATCCCTGTGCTGTTTTTAGCGTTTTTCTTGATGGCACCAATGATGATTGTGGCTATTCGTAAAGAAAAAGAAAAACAAGCCTTTATTGGCTCAATCGCACTGCTTGTTTTAAGTATGCTCGCGATGTCGTTATGGGTTGATTCGGTGATTGGCATCGGTATTTGTATGTTGGTTTACTTTATTGCTTTTAATTTTTTAGAAGCAACCATGCCTGCACTTGTTTCGCGTATTGCCCCAGCAAACCAGAAAGGTTCTGCGATGGGGGTATTTTCATCTACGCAGTTTTTTGGTGCCTTTTTAGGTGGTTTATTAGGGGGTTACGTTGCTCAAGCATTAAGTGCGCAAGCAGTGTTTGCGGCGGCGGCACTTGTTGGGGTAATATGGCTTATCCTTGCTTGGAATATGCAAGTCCCACCAAGAAGTAAAATAATTAGCTTAATGACTGAATTAAGTTCAGAGCAGCAGGCACAAGCGCTTGCTTCTCGTCTTGTTGCTTTACCGGGCGTAATTGAAGCAACGGTTGTCTGTGATGAAAATCGCAGCTATTTAAAGATTAATGATAAAGAATTTGACCTAGACCAAGCACGCAAAGTGGCTGGTTTAATCTAACGTTTTATAGGAGAAGTTCCATGGCACGCGGTGTGAACAAAGTTATCTTGGTTGGTAATTTAGGCCAAGATCCAGAAGTACGTTATATGCCTAATGGCAATGGCGTAGCGAATATCAGCATTGCTACGACAGATAGCTGGAAAGATAAAAACACAGGGCAAATGCAAGAGCGTACTGAATGGCACCGTGTCGTGTTATTTGGCAAACTAGCAGAAGTTGCTGGTGAATACCTTCGTAAAGGTTCACAAGTGTACATCGAAGGTCGATTACAAACGCGTAAATGGACTGATCAATCAGGCCAAGAAAAATACACTACAGAAATCGTGGTAGACATGGGCGGTCAAATGCAAATGTTAGGCGGTCGTGGTGAGCAGCAAGGTGGTGGCGGTGGCTATCAAGGTGGTCAATCACAAGGCGGTTACCAAGGTGGTCAGCAACAAGGTGGCGGTTACGGCGGTGGTGCACAGCAATCACAAAGCAATAACAGCTATGCTCCACAGCAACAGTCTGCGCCAGCACAGCAGCAACAGCGTCCACAACAGCAGTCTGCACCGCAGCAGAGCAATAACCAATATGGTGGCGGTTATGGTCAGCAGCAAAACAATGCACCTCAACAAGGTGGTTTTGCTCCTAAGCCTCAAAATGCCCCACAAGGCGGCGCATCAAATCCAATGGAACCACCAATCGACTTTGATGACGATATCCCGTTCTAATTCACAATATAATTAGATTGTAGAGTTAATTTTTAAAACCCAGCTTAGTTGCTGGGTTTTTTATTTACGCAATACTTCGTAATCACTACTTTTGTTTGGGTTGTGTTGATTACAAAATAATTCTCATTAACTGTTTTTGCTAGGTGTTTAAAATTACAAAACTTTTGACAGCGCTGGTTATAGGATATTTCTGATATTGCTTTAAATCGCCTCGCAGCCTTGTATTTATAGGGTTCTTGAACAACACTTTGTGTATGTTTAAGCAACTAACCTGTGAAATGAAACGAGACTTAACTTCACGAATAAAGCAACCGGAGGCCATCTACGTGGCGGCCGCATTTTTGCTGTTAGTTGTTTTTAATATTTTTTTAAGTGATGTGTTACACGACAAAGTGCACCGAACAGGCACTGAACTAGCCAAGCAGGTGTATGAGCTGAACCTTGATCCGGTTGTGTCGCAAGATATCATTGCCACATTAGTTAAAAGCCAAGGCTTTGCAATGAATGCTAGCGACGTTCCGCAAAACTTTGCGAATTTCATCGATCTTGAGCAGGAGGTTTTTAGCTATAAGACCGTTAATTTACGCTTATTTCATTGGCCTTCATGGTTAGTTGAAAGTCACTTATTTATATTTTTAAATTTAATATTGCTTGGCACTGGGTATTGGGGTTTCCGTTGGTGGAAAAAAATGTTCAAGCAATTAGAAACCTTAGAGCAGCCACAAATACAAAGCCAAGAGCAGCAAGTGGTTGAGGCACCGCCAAAGCAGTTAACATCTCCAAAACCATTAGCGCACCAAGATTTGAATATCTTATATGGTGTGCCAACTAATTATAATCATTTGTTTGCACTATTTTTTTGGAAAAGCCCGTTTCCTGCTAACCTTGATATCGATAACTACTTTAAATTAGTGATTGCTAAAGGCTTTGGTGAGCTTGTAAATCGCTCTGTTAAATTACTGCCTTCTGGCGGTATCGCTGTCACCTTAAATAATGTACCTGCCACTGAAATTGATAAATACACAAAGCGACTACATCAAGTTATCTATCAAGCTTGTTTAAATTACCGTAGTGATTTGTCTCGCGCTGATATAAAAATTGGTGTGTGTAATTACCGCACAGGGGCTGATCAGGCAGTGGTTTATCAGCTTACTAAATCGGCATTAGCACTGGCGAAACAAAGCGCTTGGCAGCATATCCATCGCTTACCTTTTGGTCACACGCAGTCAAACATGCTGGCTGATAGCAAAGAACATCTTTTTGAGTATATAAAGAAAAAACACTTTATGTTGTTTTTTCAGCCGTTATTTGACTTGCAAACGGGCGATATTTTGCAGCATGAGGCATTGATCCGTATTCGACACAAAAGCTTAGGTTTGCTTGCTGCTAGGCACTTTATTCCACACATGAGTAGTAAAAAAGATGTTTTACTGTTAGATAAAACCGTAATTTTACAAGTAAAAAAGATGTTGTTGAATGAGTCTGGTAGCTTAAAGGTAAGTATTAACTTGCATGCGATGAACTGGTTCAATGATGAGTTTTGGGATTGGTTAAATCAGCAGACAGATGACTTTAAGTGTATCGACAGGTTGCAATTTGAACTCAGCGAAGATGATTATTTAAAACAGCATAAAAAGCTTAGTACACAGTTCGAGTGTTTAGAAAAACTCTCGGCAGGTATAGTTATTGATAATGTGCGCAGCAGTGAGCACCTAGCGACCTACAAAGGCATTAATAACATTTGTAGTATTAAACTAGCTTTAGAGCTAATTCATAATATAGACACAAGTGCTCAGCAACAAAAAATTGTTAAGCAAATAATTACTAAAGGGGCAGAGCTAAACTTTCCTGTCTATGCAGTTGGAGTTGAAACACAGAACGAACTTGCGACCTTAAAAAACCTAGGTGTCATTGCTGCTCAAGGTTTTTACTTTGCCGAGCCATTACAAAAGCTGGCGGATATTACGCCCTATAGTTAGTCAATGAGGCCTCGGTACTTGAGGCCATTTAACCCTTGTAGCCCACCTGTATGGACTGCAATGATGTGCGAACCTTTAGCAAAGTAGCCTTGCTCTATAAGTTGCCATACAGCAAAGAGCATTTTACCGCTGTAAATTGGCTCAAGCGCAATAGTGTGTTGCTTGCTAAAAGTTTGGCAAAATTGCCACAAGTTATCGCTAAACTTTCCGTAGCCACCATCATGAAAGTCGCAAAGCAGCTGCCAGTTCTGTTGCTGATTTGCTTTATTACTTAGCTGCTTTATCTCA
The DNA here is from genome assembly GCF_011319765.1 of Pseudoalteromonas sp. MB47. Lineage (NCBI taxonomy): Bacteria > Pseudomonadati > Pseudomonadota > Gammaproteobacteria > Alteromonadales > Pseudoalteromonadaceae > Pseudoalteromonas > Pseudoalteromonas sp. MB47. Next base: position 55,351 of record NZ_VFBD01000006.1, read on the forward strand.
TCAATTAAGTAGTGCGCTTGTTTCAGTACTGCGACACCTAACAGCTTTGTGTGCTGCGGTGCGCCTTCAATTAACCCCGCCAATGTACCGCCACTGCCAGTAGGGCAAACAATTACATCAGAACTTGGTAGGCTCTGTGCTAACTCTTTGCAACCTAAAAGCGCAGCTGCGTTGGTGCCGCCTTCTGGCAGTATGTAGGCATTAGGAAATTGTGCTTGCAATTGTGCTAGGTAAGTTTGGTCGTGCCTTAACCGGTAAGTAATTCGATTTACTGGGTGTAAGCTCATACCGCATTGCTTTGCGTAGTTGAGTGTTGGATTTGCTTCGTCTAGTTCAGGGCCGCGAATAATGCCGTGGGTTTTAAAACCAAATAGTTTACCCGCAGTTGCTGTGGCATGAATATGGTTTGAAAATGCACCACCAAAAGTGAGTAGTTCAGATTTCTTCTGCTGCTGCATGGCTTGCAAGTTAAATTTTAGCTTACGCCATTTGTTGCCACTAATTTGCGGGTGAATAAGATCATCACGCTTGATGCTGAGCTGAACTTTACGTGCCGCTAATAAGGGGTGATGAATTGTTTGTACTGGTGATTCAAAAGAACTATTCACGATATTATTTTTTAGTAAATAAACACGCCCAATTGTAGCAAAGTCATCTTAGAGATAGAAATTAGTCAATTAAACCAAAATGATTTTGTTATTTACTGGCATCAACTAAGGTAATAGAGGTAAACTGAGATAATAATTGAACAAAGCTTGTGTTTTGCCTTGCAAGTACATAGCATAAGAGTTTAATTATAAAAAATAATAATGACCAAATAATTGCCGCTTTTTGGGAATGGAATATATGCGAATTGCTCCTTTATCTCTGTTAATTTCAGTTAGTTTGCTAGCGACAAGTGCATTTGCACAAGATACAGCTACGGTAACTGGCATTGAATCAGAGATCAGTAAAAAACAAGCCGAATACGATAACTCGACCCTAATCCTCGAAAAACACCTAAAAGAAGAAAGTCAGTTACAAAAACAACTCGAATTATTGCGCGCCCGCTCAACTGAGCTAGATAAAGAAAAAAACCAAGCGCTAGATGCAATGAATGAGATGTATCGCCGACTGATTGATGACCCAACCCTTGATATCAGCAATGCGCAGTCGCGTTACCAAAAAGCTGTGGTTGATCATAAACAAAACAAAGATGATATTTCGATGCAATTGGCGGCAATTGCTTCGCATAGAAAAGATATCGAGCAAATTCGTGTATCAAAGCACACTCAACTGAATACCTTAGAAAGCTTAAAAGAGCAGTTAGCAACAGCACGTGTTGAGCGTTTACGTAACGAGTTTACACGTGAAGGCACGCTAGAAGTTAATCATACGATTAACTGTAAGCGTACCGAAACGCTTGCTGCCTGTGAGCAGCGTGGCCAACAAATGGGTTTACAAAAAGCCACTAAACGTTTTGTAGACCAGATTTTTGCTAACTTAACAGAAGAGCGTTTAGTTGAACCGAAACGTAACCTTGCCGGTGCACAGGTTAAGATTTTAAGTAGCCATGTCGTGAACAGTGCTTTTAGTGGTCAAGGTAACTACAACGTTAATTTAAGCGTGACCATGCGCGGTGATGTAAACAGCAGTCGTTTATGTAGCCTACTTAATTTAGACAATCGTTTTTGTGCAGATTATGGCACGCCTTTGGCCGGTAATTATCAAGCAAATTACGACGCAACGTATTCAGATAGTCAGTTAACATTCAGTAACTCTCAGGATAATAATCAAGTGGTCTCTGTATCACGTTTTAATGAGCAACCCGTAAGCGATTATTCTGTAAAAAAGCCAATTAAGGTTGAACCATTACCTGATCAAAATAAATCTAAAATGGTTGAATTAACACTGCGTTCAAATGTTTATGATGACGAAGTGTTTATTGATGGTGTGAGCTATGGTGCAACTAGGTTAACGACATCATTACCAAAAGGTTTTCATGATATTGAAATTCGCAAACGTGGCTACAAAAGCTATAAAGCGCGAATTGATCTGCGTAAAGCACAAACCATTAATGCAAACCTAGTTAAAGTGCCTGAGCCAGTTGTTGCTGAAGTGACAGCGGCACCAGAGCAACCTGTAACAGCACCTGTTGCAAGTATTGTTAATAAAACCAGTTCTGCCAGCATTGTAGTTATTCCCGCTGGTAAATTTAAGATGGGTGACATTAACGGCAATGGGTTAGCGAATGAGCGCCCAGTGGTAGAAAAAACCATTGCTAACTCATTTGCAATGCAAAGCAAAGAAGTAAGCGTTGGTGAGTATGAGCAATTCGTTGCGAATACCGGCTATAAAACAGAAGCAGAAAAAGATCGCGGCTGTGCATATTACTTAAATGGTGAACCAGTTTGGGAAGCTACTCTAAACTGGCGCAATCCGGGTTTTGATCAAGAAAGCGATTTCCCGGCGGTTTGTTTAACTTATAACGATGCCAAAGCGTATGCAGATTGGTTATCGGGTCAAACAGGCCAGTTATTTCGTTTACCAAACGAGGTTGAGTGGGAATACGCTGCACGTGCAGGTAAAGAAACTGAATACCCTTGGGGTAACGAAATTGGTAAAAATTTAGCGAACTGTGGCTGGTGTGGAAGCGAATGGTCAAACAGGAGCGCAGCACCAACAGGGTCGTTTTCTCCTAACGCATTCGGCCTATACGATACAGTAGGTAATGTGTGGGAATGGACAAACAAAAAGTCAGGGCAGTCTGATGTGGCTGTTCGAGGCGGTGCATGGAATTTTGCTCCAAGCCTAGCACGCGTTTCAACGCGCTTAATCTTAGCGCCAGATTTTCGTGCAAACTATATCGGTTTCCGTTTAGTACGCGAACGATAAGAATTTAAAAAGGAAGCAATGGATGCTTCCTTTTTTAGCAATTTAATTAAAGCAGTTGCGCTTTTTCATGATTAGCATGATAGAGTGAGAGCAGCTAATATAAGAACGAATTTTCAAAGGTCATCCAGCCTCATGTTTAAAAAACTCCGTGGTATTTTTTCAAACGATCTATCGATCGACTTGGGTACAGCCAATACCCTAATTTACGTAAAAGAAGAAGGTATTGTATTAAACGAGCCTTCAGTTGTTGCTATTCGTCAAGAGCGTGCTGGTGGCCCTAAGAGCGTAGCATCTGTCGGTACCGAAGCTAAGCAAATGTTAGGTCGTACACCGGGTAACATTAAAGCAATTCGTCCAATGAAAGACGGTGTCATTGCTGACTTCTACGTGACTGAAAAAATGCTACAACACTTTATCAAGCAAGTGCATAACAACAACTTTATGCGCCCAAGCCCGCGTGTTCTTATCTGTGTGCCTTGTGGTGCAACACAAGTAGAAAAACGTGCGATTCGTGAGTCGGCTATGGGTGCCGGTGCTCGTGAAGTTTATCTAATCGAAGAGCCAATGGCTGCGGCTATCGGTGCTGGCCTACCAGTGTCTGAAGCAACCGGTTCAATGGTTGTTGATATCGGTGGTGGTACAACTGAAGTTGCCATTATTTCTTTAAATGGTGTGGTTTACTCTTCATCTGTACGCATCGGTGGTGACAAGTTTGATGAAGCTATCATTAACTATGTACGTCGTAACTTTGGTAGCTTAATTGGTGAAGCAACTGCCGAAAACATCAAACATCAAATCGGTTCGGCTTTCAAAACAGATGAGCCAATTGAAATTGAAGTACGTGGTCGCAACCTAGCGGAAGGTGTGCCGCGTTCATTCACCCTTAACTCACACGAAATCTTAGAAGCACTGCAAGAGCCATTAATGGGTATTGTAAGCGCGGTAATGGTTGCTCTTGAGCAATCTCCACCAGAGCTTGCATCTGATATCTCTGCTCACGGTATGGTATTAACCGGTGGTGGTGCATTATTAAAGGATCTAGACCGTTTATTAATGGAAGAAACTGGTATCCCAGTTGTGGTTGCTGATGATCCATTAACCTGTGTTGCACGTGGCGGCGGTAAGGCACTAGAAATGATTGATATGCACGGTGGTGACGTATTTAGCTACGACTAATGAAGTTACTTTTTGGTCGTACCATCTCTTTGCAACTGCGGCTTTTTGTCGCAGTGCTTTTGAGTGTCGTGCTGATCGTGGGCGATCGCTACACGCAAGGTGGTACAACAATCCGCACCAGCCTAAACACTCTAGTTAGCCCACTCATTTACCTTGCCAACTTGCCCTATGAGCTATTTAGTATTGGCGCGAAGAATCTGCATACCCGCGAACAGCTTTTAACCGAAAACGAAGCATTAAAAAAGAAGCAGTTACTACAAAGCGAACAACTACAACAACTGCAATTTCTATCTCGTGAAAACGATAAATTACGTGCTTTACTCGGTTCATCGGCTAAGCAATCAAACCGTAAAATTATTGCACAAGTCCTCTCTGTTCACTCAAATCCGTATAGCCACCAAGTGGTTATTAACCGAGGTACAACCGATGGCCTAAGCGAAGGCCAAGCTGTGATTGACGAAATGGGTGTAGTGGGGCAAATCACTCAAGTGGGGTCAACTACTTCGCGCGTACTGCTGATGACAGATACAACTCATGCCACACCTGTGCGTATTTTACGTAACGATGTGCGTACCGTGGTTGAGGGCATTGGTAAAATTAACGTGGTAAAGCTTTCGCATGTACCGCATAGCCTTGATGTTCGCATTGGCGATATTTTGGTTACGTCTGGTCTTGGTGGTACCTTCCCAGAGGGTTATCCGGTTGCCGTGGTGACCGAAATTAACCGCGATGAAGGGCGTCCTTTTGCGCAAGTTTATGCTGAGCCAATTGCGCAACTTGACCGTATTCGCTTATTGGTTGTGCTGTGGCGTAATCAGCAGGAGAGCATCAGCAATGAATAGTCGTCACTCTTTGCTGATTGCTATCAGTATCTTTTTTGCATTGGTAATGGCACTAATGCCGTTACCAATTTCGTTTGAGCCATACCGCCCAGACTGGGTGTTAATGGTATTAATGTATTGGTCGTTAGCGGTGCCGCACCGTCTAAATATTGGCACAGCCTGGGTCGTTGGTTTATTAATGGACCTTGCATCAGGTTCGCCACTCGGTGTGAACTCACTGACTTATTCGGTGTGTATATTTATCACTGCGAGTAACTTCCAAAAAATTAGAAACTTTTCTTTATGGCAGCAAAGCATTTTAATTGCTTTGTTTTTAACGCTTTACCACCTCATGCAATTTTGGCTTAACCACTTTTTAATGGGCGTTTATTTTAGCCCGCATTATATGTGGCCAGTGCTAACCGGCATGCTTTGTTGGTGGTGGATATTCTTAATTTTGCGTAAATATCGCCGTCATTTCAGGATTAGATAATGCAAACCGCAATTTATTTGGCGTCTGCATCACCGCGCCGAAAAGAGTTGCTCAGCCAACTTGGCGTTGAGTTTTCTCAATTTAGCGTTGATGCTGATGAAAGCCAATTCCCAAACGAAGCCCCGCGTGACTATGTAGAGCGCCTAGCCAAACTCAAAGCACAATCGGGCGTTGCTATGGGTTACACCGACCGCCCAGTACTTGGCAGCGATACCGTGGTTGTCATTGATGATACCGCACTTGGTAAGCCGCTAGACCAAGCTGATTTTACCGCTACCATGAAGCGCTTATCTGGCCGTACCCATCAAGTGATGACGGCTGTGGCTATTGCTGATAGTGAGCAAGTAAAAAGCTGCCTTGTTGTCACCGATGTTACATTTAAACCACTCAGCGATGCTGAAATTGATGCCTACTGGCATAGTGGTGAGCCGCAAGATAAAGCCGGTGGTTATGGCATTCAAGGCTTAGGTGGCCGCTTTGTGAGTCATCTTTCGGGTAGCTATTTTGCGGTTGTCGGCTTACCTTTATATGAGACAGAGCAGTTATTAAACGAATTTTTAAGAGGGTAACATGAGCACCGAATTACTGATCAACGTTACACCGAGCGAAAGTCGCGTTGCGCTTATCGAAAATGGCGTACTGCAAGAAATCCAATTAGAGCGAATTGGCAACCTTGGCATAGTGGGCAATATTTACCTAGGTAAAATCAGCCGCGTACTACCGGGTATGCAGGCTGCGTTTGTCGATATTGGCTTAGAGAAAGCCGCCTTTTTACATGCATCAGACATTGTAAACAGTGCCTCAATTGTAGAAGGCGTTGACGAACAGCCAATCAAAAAAGTACAAGATATTCGAGAGCTTGTGCGCCAAGGTCAACATATCATGGTGCAAGTGGTTAAAGACCCGCTAGGTACCAAGGGCGCGCGCTTAACAACCGATATCACGATTCCTTCTCGTTATTTAGTGTTTATGCCAGATGCAACACATGTAGGTGTAAGCCAGCGTATTGAAACCGAAGAAGAACGTTCGCGTTTAAAGAAAATTGTTGCTGAATATGGTGATGATGACGGCAGCTTTATTGTTCGTACCGCAGCAGAAGGTGCATCTGAAGCAGAGCTACGTCACGATGCGGAATTTTTAAAAAAGCTGTGGCAAAAAATCGTCACTAAGCGCAAAAAAACCAGTAAAGAAAGTATCTTGCATGAAGATTTAACACTGGCGTTTCGTACTCTACGTGACTACGTAGGTGAAGACATGGAGCGTATTCGTGTTGACTCAAAACTAACCTATCAAGAGCTTAAAGAATTTACTGAAGAATTTGTGCCGCTGTTATCGGGAGCATTAGAATACTACCCGGGTGAGCGACCTATTTTCGATTTATTCGATGTTGAAACCGAGATCCAAAAAGCACTACATCGTAAAGTTGAGCTTAAATCGGGAGGTTATTTAATTATCGACCAAACCGAAGCGATGACAACAGTTGATGTAAATACCGGTGCGTTTGTTGGCCATCGTAACCTCGAAGAGACCATTTTTAATACTAATATCGAAGCAACCTCAGCGATTGCTCGTCAGCTACGTTTACGTAATTTAGGCGGCATCATTATTATCGACTTTATCGATATGATTAGTGATGAGCACAAACGCCGAGTATTGCATTCACTTGAATCTGCGCTTGCAAAAGATCGTGCAAAAGCCAACATAAATGGTTTATCTGCACTAGGCTTAGTAGAGATGACCCGCAAACGCACCCGCGAAAGCTTGGAGCACATTCTTTGTGATGTGTGTCCAGCGTGTTCAGGGCGCGGCTCGCAAAAAACGGTCGAAACGGTTTGCTACGAAATCTTGCGTGAAATCGTGAGGGTAAACCGTGCCTATGCAGCTGATAAGTTCATGGTTTACGCATCGCCTTCGGTAAGTGAAGCATTGATCAATGATGAGTATCACAACCTTGCTGAGCTGGAACTATTTATTGGTAAGCAAGTCAGTATTCAAACAGAGAGTTTATACAACCAAGAACAGTTTGATGTGGTAATGATGTAATGAAGGCAAAAACGGTCTGCTTTTATTGTTTACGTAAGTTATGGCAAGTATTTGCTATTACTCTCGTACTGCTGGCCGTTATTGTCTCTGTGGTAAAGTACTCACTGCCATACGCGAATGACTATAAAGATGACATTGAAGCGTTTTTGTATGAACGTTTTGATGTAAATTTAGCGATTGGCTCAATCTCAGCCAGTTGGCAGGGGAAAGGACCCGCCTTAGTCATCGAAGATATTTCCTTTGAAGATAACCAAACCTCACCCATTGCACTCACCATTGATAAAGCGAGCCTTGAAGTTAACTTATGGGAATCGGTAAAAACCCGTCAGCTTAAATCGAGCTACTTTGTGATCAATGGTTTTCATGCTGATGTCGATTTACCAACGATGCTTGATTTAGGCAATAATCAACAATCAGGTAACTTTGAGCAAAAAGAACTTATCGAAGGTTTGTTTCTTGGTGAAACAGGGCACTTTGCAGTGCAAGATAGTAGCCTTAACTTTATCCTCAATGATGGTAAAGAGCGTAAGCTCATTCTTGAAAACATTGTCTGGCAAAATACCCCTGAGCAACATCAAGGCTCAGGTACATTAGCGTTACCAGGAATTTCTGTTGGTAGCTTTGACGCCCGTATGGCGCTGAATGGGTCGACTCTTGAAACCATGGCAGGTGATATCTATGTGCAAGCGGCGAACGTTGATGTATCTAAATGGCTGGCGCAATATATTAATACCGACAAGCAGCAGCTTAATTCCGACATCAACTTACAAACTTGGTTTAGCCTTGATAAAGGCCTGATCAGCGATGTAAAAGTGCAGTGGCTACCGAGTTTTATCAACTGGCAACAAAACCAAGAAGCGCATCAAATCAGTTTAAGCGAAGGTGGTTTTCATTTATTTCCAAAGCAAGGTGGCTGGCGCTTAAAAAGCACCGGACTTACCTTTGAAAGCGATTTAAAACAATGGCCAACCTTACAATTTGAAGCTCAGCTTGGCGATAAAAATCAAATTTGGTTAAAGCAATTTGATTTTGCATTGCTGGCCAAGTTATCGCAGTTAAGTAACTTTGAAGTACTTGCCCCGTTTTTAGCTCGTCAACCCAATGGTCAGTTAAGTGATGCCTACCTTGAGTTAGGTCAGCAGGATAACTGGCAACTTTGGTTTCAGGGCGAACAAATTAATTGGCTGTCGCTGCAAGGTGTTCCGGGTGGGCAAGCTATCCGCGTTAATGGCTTAATTAATCAATCAGCTGGGCGAATTCAGCTTTATGGCGAGAATAATCAACTATTAACAAACGGCAGCTTTAGCCAAGATATTGCCTATAACCAATTAAATGTAGAACTAGACCTTCATCATTACGATGATGGCTGGCGCATTAGTAGCGATAATATTTGGCTTGATAACGACGAAGTAACTGTGGCTGCTGAGATGATGCTCAGCCTGACTGATGAACCGCGGTTAGATTTATATGCTGAAGCCTATGCCCCTGATGCCAAAGTCGCTGGGCATTATTTTCCGTTACCTGTCATGAGCAAAAGCCTTGTTAGCTACCTCAATGGAGCCATTAAAGGTGGCGAAGTAAATAAAGCGCAAGTGTTGTTCTCAGGGCCATTTAAAGGGTTTCCGTTCAAAGAGCAGCAAGGTCAATTTGAAGTGTTAGCGAATGTTGAAAACGCGAACTATAAGTTTTCACCAAGCTGGCCAGAAGTTGAAGATGCCAACGTCATTTTACATTTCGAAAATGAGCGCATGGATATCTATAGCAAGTCGGGCAAGCTGGTTAATCTAGTCCTTGGCGATAGCGTGCATGTCAGTATTGCCGATTTAATGAATGCAGATGTCTTAAAAGTTGCTATTAATAAACGCGCCCATGGCGATAAGCTTAATCCCTTCTTTTCTGCGACTCCGTTAGCAAAACCGTTAGCTGATGTATTTGAGGTAGTTCAAGCTAAAGGGGAAGCGCAGGCTGAAATTGAATTACTAGTAGATCTAGAGTCTGGTCATGTTGATGCGATTGGTGAAGTTGAGTTAGCTAATATTCCGATTTACCTTGCACAGCCTGGGATCACACTTAATCACATGACCGGTATTGTTAAGTTTAACAACGATAAAATCGACTTAAAAAATGCCAAAGCAGATTGGATGGGTATGCCGCTCACTGCAAGTTATAACAGTGAAAGTGTGGCTGATAACTATCGCGCTGAAATTGCTATAAAGTTAGCACTTGAAGCTGAGCCTTTAATTGAACAGGCGCATGGTTTACTGGCCGGTTACTTAAGCGGCCAAAGTGATGTAGATATTAATGTGTCGCTTAACTTTTTACCGAATGACTTTAATTACCGCGCCGATGTGAGTGGTAATTTAATCGGTGTGACTAGCCAACTACCTGCACCTTATAACAAAGGCGCAGAGCAGAAATGGCCATTAACTGCAGTGGTACAGGGCGACCGTATTTCTAATTTGATCACCGCAAATGTTGATGAGCAGTTATTTTTTAATGCGATTTTAGATAATGGCGAAAAGAAATTTAGTAATGCCCATTTAATTTTAGGTGCACAAGATTTAGGTTTGAACCGTGAAGGTTTTGCGGTATCTATTGATTTACCAGAAACCGAAATAGTGCCTTGGTTTGGCTTAATTGATCAAATTATTGCGCTTACCAAAGTTAAGTCAGATGCGCCAAGTGTGATGCCTGCATTCAACAACGTAACGGGCAAATTTAATAAACTGGCACTACACAATATCGACTTTAATGATTTTGAATTTCGCTTAGCGCCAAAACAATCAGATTTAGAGTTAAAGCTAAATGCTAAAGAATTACGTGCCGATGCACTGATCCCAACCGGTGAAACACGCAGACCAATTCAAATTTTTACTGACTATCTGCGTATTAATTTTAACGAAGTTGCAGAGCAAACAGAGCAAAGCACTGAACCTGAAGATTTAAGCTGGTTAACCCGAGTCCCAGCCATCGAGTTTAACTGTGAAGATTGTAAAGTCGCTGAGTATCAGCTCGATAAAATTAAAAGTAGCTTAGTTGGGGAGAACGATAAACTTTTGTTTACTGAGCTGGTTATCGACAAAGGCGATCACGTATTGCGCGGTAAAGGGCAATTTGCCGATGGGCAAACACGCTTTAGTGGTAACTTACAAAGTGACGATATTGGTGCGCTATTTGATGAGTTTGATATCACTACTACAGTAAAAGACTCTGACGCCAATATTAAGTTTGATCTTGCATGGCAAGGCGCCCCTTATAGCTTTGATGTACCAAGTTTAGCCGGTGAGTTAGATTGGCGTTTAGGTGAAGGGCACCTTGCTGAGATCAGTGATGGTGGTGCGCGAGTATTCTCATTACTGAGTTTAGACTCGTTAGTGCGTAAGCTGAAACTGGACTTTAGGGATGTATTCTCCAAAGGCTTTTTCTATAACAGCATGCAAGGCACGATGCAGCTAGAAAAGGGCATTGCTTACACTCAAGATACCAAACTTGATGGTGTGCCTGCTGATTTAACGATTAAAGGCCATACAAACTTAAATACCTTTGAAATTGATTACGACCTAGCGGTTGCGCCGCAGGTAACGTCGAGTATTCCAGTGATTGTGGCATGGATGGTTAATCCGGTAAGTGGTCTTGCTGCGTTGGCAATCGACAAAGTGATTCACTCAGCGCGGGTGATCTCAGAGATCAACTTTAAAGTAACAGGCAGTATGAACGATCCTGTTGTCGAAGAAGTTGATCGTAAGAGCCGTGAAGTGACGTTACCGCAAGCCGCGCAAAGCCAGCCGCAGTCGTCGACGCAACTAAAATTAAAAGATGCCGCATCTTCAGCGAGTTTAGATAATAATGAAGGCTAATCCTCACCCACAGGTTGTTGCAGTACAAATGTGCTCAAGTATGAATGCTGAGCAAAATCTCGCTTTTTTAGCAGAGACGTTGAATCAGTTACCTCCAACTCGGCCATTGCTAGTGTGTTTACCGGAAAGCTTTTTGATCTTTAGTAAGCAAAGCCAAGCAAGCTATCAATTAGGTCACCAAAGTGAGGCATATAAAGCGAAACTTGCCGATTTATGCAAGCAACATGATATTTGGTTAGCCGCTGGCACCCTGCCTGTTTCGCAGCAAAATGGTAAGTATTTAGCCGCCTCGTTTTTATTTAACAACCAAGGCGATGTGGTTGCGCAGTACAATAAAATTCATTTATTTGATGTAGATGTAGCCGACACTACCCGCAGCTACCGAGAGTCTGATGCGACGCAAGCAGGCAATGATATTGTGGTGGTCGACTCGCCATTTGGTAAAATTGGCTTAGCAGTATGTTATGATCTACGTTTTAGTGGCTTATTCACCGCCATGCAGCGCCAAGGGGCTGAGCTTATTTTAGTGCCCAGTGCCTTTACCACAGTCACCGGCGCTGCTCATTGGCATATTTTATTAGCTGCGCGGGCAATCGAAACGCAATGCTATGTGGTTGCCGCAGCGCAGTGGGGCGAGCATGAAAATGGCCGCCACACATATGGCCACAGCATTATTATTTCACCATGGGGAGAAACGCTCAGTGAGCTTGCCTCTGGTACCGGGTTTATCAGCCATGAGCTTGATTTAAACCGCTTGAATACAATTCGCCAAGACATGCCTGTGCAGTCTCAGCAACGATTTAGAGAGCATTTATTATGAACACGGTTGAACAGCATTTATTACATGACAGCCAATTAACAAGAGAAGAATTAGAAAAAACGCTCGCTTTTATTCATCAGCACCAAGTTGACTATGCCGACCTGTATTTTCAATCGAGCCATCACGAATCTTGGGTGCTTGAAGACGGTTTAGTAAAAGAAGGCTCATACAACGTTGAGCGTGGTGTGGGTGTGCGTGCTGTTAGCGGTGAAAAAACCGGTTTTTCATACTCAGATGCGATTAACCTTGAAGCGTTAAACAAAGCAGCAACGGCTGCGCGTAGCATTGCCAATGCTGGCGAAAACAAAACGATTCAAGTATTCAGTGATGTAGCTGCTAAAGAGCAGTATGCGCCGCATCAGCCAATTCAAAGCATGAGCAACGATGACAAAGTAAGCCTGCTACGTGAACTTGAAAACTATATTCGTCAATTAGCGCCGGATGCTGAGCAAGTTATCAGCTCAATGTCGGCGGTTTATGAAGAAGTGTTAATTGCTGCAAGTGATGGCACCTTTGCCACCGATATTCGCCCGCTTATTCGCTTAAACTGCTCAGTGTTACTTGAGAAGAACGGCCGTCGTGAGCGCGGTGGTGCAGGGGGCGGTGCGCGTTTAGATTATGGCTATTTTAAAGAGTTAGTCGATGGCAAACCGCGCTGGATGGAATACGCCGAAGAAGCTGTTCGCCAAGCAAAAGTAAACCTAGAAGCAATCGATGCACCTGCCGGTAGCATGGAAGTCGTGCTAGGCGCAGGTTGGCCGGGTGTGTTACTACACGAAGCGGTAGGCCATGGCCTAGAAGGTGACTTTAACCGTAAAGGCGCATCAGCGTTTAGCGGTAAAGTAGGTCAAAAGGTGGCATCTGAACTGTGTACAGTCGTGGATGATGGCACCATTGCTGATCGCCGTGGTTCATTGAACGTGGATGACGAAGGGACACCAGCTGCGTATAACGTGCTTATTGAAAACGGTATTTTAAAGGGCTACATGCAAGATAAGCTAAATGCCCGTTTGATGGGTGTTAACCCTACTGGTAACGCACGCCGTGAATCGTATGCTCATTTACCTATGCCGCGTATGACCAACACCTATATGTTAGGTGGCGAGCACAGCCAAGCTGATATCATCAGCTCAGTGAAAAAAGGTATCTTCGCGCCTAACTTTGGTGGCGGCCAAGTGGATATTACGTCAGGTAAGTTTGTATTTAGTGCCTCTGAAGCCTACTTAATTGAAAACGGTAAAATCACGCAACCTATCAAAGGCGCAACACTGATTGGCAATGGCCCAGAAGTGATGCAGCAAATTTCGATGGTAGGTAACGACTTAGCGCTTGATAAAGGCGTTGGCGTATGTGGCAAAGATGGCCAAAGCGTACCCGTTGGTGTGGGTCAGCCAAGCCTTAAAATTGATAACCTAACCGTGGGTGGTACGGCTTAATAATCCTCAATAATAGTTAAAATGAACGCGAGGGTAATCCCTCGCGTTTTTGTATTAGCTCATTAGCATCCATATACCTGCGGCAATCATAAATAAGTTTTCACTCAGAGAGATAAAGCCGAGCGGCACATTACTGTCGCCACCAACACAGGCACATTTCAGTTCTCGTTTATCGATATACACAGCCTTAATAACCGATATCGCACCTATCCCACCAATAAATAGTGAAAATGGTGCTACAGCTAAGGCGGGTAATTTAGCCACCATACCTATCGCTACATACGCCTCTATAAATGGATAAACATAGGCGTAGGGCACGACACGCATGGCTAGTAAGTCATAGGTAATAAATGAGTTAGAAAAGCTGTATAAGTCTTGCAGCTTTTGTATCGCTAATACCGCCATGGATAATGCAACAAACAGCATCAGGTTCTTCATAGAAAATAAAGCCTCACCACTGGCGTAAGTGAAACCGCAGCTTAGTAGCATAGCTACTGCGAAAATGGCTAAAACAGGGGTATAACTGGTACCTTGTTGGCCAGCCTCGGGCAGATTAAAAAAGTCGCGTAAATCATCGTAACCACCAATGCGTTTATCATTGATAAAGGTTTGTGGTGTGGTTTTTATATCATGCTGCTGTTTGAATTCGTCAGTTTGCTCACGGCTGGTTAAGTGACGATCATCAACATCGTAACCATGACGCTCTAGTAAATCTTTTGATTTTAAACCGAATGGGCAAATATGCTCATCGGTCACCATGCGATATAAAATTGCAGACTTAGACACAGTGCCTCCTTGTAAAAATGCCTTGTTTACTGCGTAATAACTACTTAATTACACAGTAAACAAGAGCAAACTCTTGCTATAACTGGTTACTTTATTAACAGTTACAAGGTTTGTGCCAGTACTGTTTATTGCTTAGTTATAGTTAAAACAGCATCCATTACCGGATCGATACCTGCAAAGTAGTCTTTTGCAGAAAGTGTAATTGGCATATCGGGCGCTAACCAGATTCGATGATCTTCCGCTCGGCTTTGCTGGTGGAATTGGCTCGAAATAAGGCCTGTTTGTTTACTGTATGGCAGGTTAAACCAGCCAGCTTCACCTGCCACATTCGGGCGGGTGCCTGATGGCTCACCTACAAAAATCGCTGGCGCTATATTGGCAATCTTTACAGCTACATCATGGCCTGCCGAAAACGTATTGCGGCCAATTAATATAAATAGCTTTCCTTGTGGTTTTAATACGTTAAAAAATGCGGCCGTTGCCACCAAAGGCGGGGTGAGCGAGCCATTACCACCACTGTTATGGCGAAGGTCTAGCACCAGATGCTCAATGTCATCGTGTTTGATTTGTGCTTGTAGCTGCATGGCAAATTCAGCAAGGGTGAGATCTTTGTTATTTCGCACATCATTGAATTGTACATACAGTAATTTATTCGTTTTGATTTGTTCGCTCCAAAACGGCGTATTGTTTTTTGCTAAGTATCTAAGCGTGGGGTGTTCAGCAAGTTTTGGTAACTTAGGAAAACCTGCAAATTGCATTGATTTGAGCGCTGGTGTAACTGTGGTGATAGCGCCTTGTGGTGAGCTGAGCGTAAGTGTTACCTCGCTCCCTTTGCTAATGCCAAGCCCGTTTAGCACATCAAGCAAACTTAAATAATAGGGACCCAACCAAAGGGTTTGCATTTCATTATCGCGAGCATTAATACGTTTAGTTAACTCAAGAGCTTGCTGGGCTGGTGTATCGGCAAATGCCTCAACTTTATAGCCAACATATTGCTGGTAATCGCTACTTGCTTTGCTGATGTATAAACCGTCACTAAATTGATAAAACTGAAATGGTAGTTGCTGAAAGTTGCCTGTTTCACCCCATGCTGGGATCAATAGATTATGACCATTGCCAAGTAATGCAATTAGCTCCATAAACTGAAAAACAATTTGCTGATCGGTTAGAATAGGAATCGACTTATCAATCTCAGCTACTTTTTCTGCAAACTGTTGTGAGCTCATGTTTTGATACATTGCCACGTGTAAACGTTTGATCTCTGAGACTAAAAACGCTAAATCGGCGCGCCACTTTTGATCTCGATTGAGTTCAGTATCCAAATTATTACCTGCAAGTGATTTATAACTGGCTGATTGTGCAAAGCGTTCAAAGTAAGGATTAATACCAGATTTAAATAAGCTGGTGCCAGCAAGTGTTGGGCGGTCATCCCATCTTGCTGCTAGTGCTTTTTTAAGCCAATACTCGGCTTGCTGTTGGTTATCAAGCTCTGCGTATGCCTCTGCAATTTTAACCATTAAATCGTTTGGGTTACTGGCCCCATTAGGAATGCCTTTTAAGCTAGTCCCAATTGCAAGTGCGCGTTGCAAAGCATTGCTGGCATTTTGGTAATCGGCCAATTGAAAATAACTGAGGCCAAGTACATACCAAGTATCGCCATCGTGTTGATATTCATTAATGAGCTTTTTTGTGAGTTTATTCACCTGAGCCCAGTTTTGTTGTTTAGCAAATTCTATTGCTGCTGTTTTCGATTGAAAGTAAGCGATTGGGTCGCTTGCACCAACGCGACTTGGCTGCACTTTTAAAGCTTGATTCGTCACCTCTAAAGAGTGATTCGTTGCTAAAGCAAAACCCGAAAAGTTTATTAATAGGCACAAAGTTAGTAGTAAAAAATAGGACTTGTACATCAGGAGTCTCAAAGTTGTTTTTTGTTTAAATTAGCGTTTGAGTTGTAAAAAAGCGTCCTAAAACAGGATTTAGGACGTTTTTTGTCTGTTTTATGAGCTAATTCTTTTGCGTTTGCTTCTTAAATTGACTCGGTGTTAATCCCGTTTCTTTTTTAAACACGGCATTAAACGTCGATTTAGAATTAAAGCCTGCTTGAAATGCCAGCTCTATCAGGCTGAGTTTTTGAGGTGAGTCTTGCTCTATTTCGCGTTTAACATCATTCACTCTATGCTGGTTGATGTACTCACAAAAGTTGTTCCCCGTAGAGCTGTTAATAGCCCAAGATATTTCTTTACTACCGAGCCCGGTTTGATTTGCTAAGTCGTTTAGTGAGAGCCTAGGTTGTCGATAAAGCGATTCGTTAATAACCAAGTTATCAATGGTTGAGAAAATTTGCTGCGCAAGTTGCTCGTCAGCCGAATCAGTTTGTTCAGCTTCGGGTTCTTCAGGCAATGTGACTGGTTCGAATTGAAAGCTATTTTTGATGGTGTGAAACAACAAAAAGCTAAACATTAGCAGTAACAGTATTTCGTTTAATAAATACCAGTGCATCTTTAAATCGAGCGGCGTGATTGGTTGCACATTCATGCGCAGCAAATCAAATACGACAATAATGGCAAAAATAAATAATGCTTTGATCAGCCACTTTAATTTAAGGCTCTCAGCATCTGAGCGCGCATGCATAAGTTGTTTGTGATAGCGCTTTAAAATGCCATAAGCGAAGTAGAAATAACCAAGTTGACTGAGCGAACCAAGTAAAATGATCGCTTGCGTGTAGTGGGTAAAGGCCAAGGAAATAGCCGCAGGAATTAAGTGTACCGCGTAGTGTGATGTTTTAAAGGGCTGTTTACCTGTAATCGACAAGGTAAAAAAGTAAATCATAGGCCCATACAGTAATGTAAATGCAGGGGTAATTAAGTAACTAGAAAACCCTAACCCTTCTAGCAGGTTAAAGGCGCACACACAGCCTTGAAATGCAAACAGCAGCACCAAGGAACGACTTTGTTTTTGGCTATTAATTAATAATGCACCAAATAACATTTGGAACAGAAAGATACTCTGTACAAGGTGTACAGGGAATAAAGTGATTGATTGCAAAGTAGTTTACGTTTTTATTCTTTTAGCTGAGTTTAACAACTCCCCCTCACTTTGTAATCATAGGCATTAAAAAGTTTAAATTGGTCAGTATTTTAATTGCCTTTTTCTCTTCTTTTTGGCTGTACTTTCGAATAAGTTGATTAATGGCAATTTATGCTTGAATAAGCTAGAATTATCAGTATTACAGGAGGGTTTATGACTACCAAAACTGCTAAGACTAGCAATCAGCAAAAAACTAAGTTTATGCCCGATATGGATAACTTTAAGGTCAGTTTAAGCTATGAAGGTCTAACGCTGAAAACTAATAGTGAAGGCAAAAGTATTGCTGAATTGAAGCGTAAATATGCGCGATAAATACGGGGTAGCTCAAGATAAATATTGCTACCCTGCCTCTGATGTATTAATTAATTTATTAGATATTCGAGAATCGGATATATTAGATCAAGCTGAAGCTGAGTTTACCGCTGAACGCTATAGAACTTATGACTCCCCCGAACAACCTCTATCTAAGTTTTCACTTGAGCATTTAAAACATCTTCATCACCACTTATTTCAAGACTTATATGTGTGGGCAGGTCAAATTAGGGATGTTGATATCTCCAAGGGTAATACCCGCTTTTGTACTTGGACGCGTATTGAGCCTGAAGCTAACAAATTATTTCGAACCATTCCGGCAATATCGAATTGTCAGAATAATGATGAACTAATTGAAAAAGTGGCAGACTTGTTTTGTGAGCTAAATTTACTTCACCCATTCCGCGAAGGTAACGGTAGAGTGTTACGTTTCTTTTTTGAAGAAATGTTATATAGCATCGGCTATAAGGTTTCGTGGCCTCCAATCTCTCAGAGAGAGTGGATTGATGCGAATATTGCAGGTGTGAATTTAAACCTAGATTTACTTAAACGTATTTTTAGTCAAGCAATTTCTGAGCTTTGATAGTGTACTGAAATCACTACCAAATTTACTCAATAAAAAACCTTGTGGCAGCACCACAAGGTTTTAAAATTGACTCGCAACGCGAGTTTATCTCATCGTTACAAACTCTTCTGAGCCCGTCGGGTGAATAGCCACAACAGCATCAAAGTCTGCTTTGGTTGCGCCCATCTTCATTGCAACGGCAAAGCCTTGGATCATTTCGTCAACGGTAAAGCCAATGCCGTGTAAGCCAACAACTTTTTCGTCTTCGCCTGCACACACCAGCATCATGTTACATGCTTGACGGTGCTGAGTAACCGCTGTGTACATTGCTGCAAAGCTTGATTTATATACTTTAACGCTATCGCTGCCGTATTGATCAATCGCTTGCTGCTCTGTTAAACCAATTGTGCCGATTGGTGGATGGCTGAATACCACAGTAGGTACTAGCTCGTAGTCCATTTTTAAATCATCAGGTAGTTCTTTATTGAATAAGCGCTCTGATAAAATGCGACCTGCTTTAACGGCTACTGGCGTAAGTTCGATACCGTTTTCGATGATATCGCCAACTGCGTATACGTTTTCAGCTGTGGTGTTTTGGAATTCGTCTACTTTAACGTAACCAGCTTCAGTTACTTCAACACCTGCCGCAGCAAGATTGATCTTGTCAGTTGTTGGTGTACGGCCAATTGCCCAAATAACTTCATCAACGTTTTGGCTGTGACCATTTTCAAAGTGAATGGTTAAGCTGCCATCGCTTTCTTTAACTACTTCTTTAGGTGTGCACTCAGTGTGAAGAGTTGGGCCTTCTTTTGCCATAATATCGACAAGCGTATCAACAATGTATGGGTCAAAAGTACGTAGTGGTTTGTTTTTACGAACAAACAGGTGTGTTTCTGTACCAAGGCTATGAAGTACGCCTGCGATTTCAACGGCAATGTAGCCTGCACCAACCACAGCAACACGCTTAGGTTGTGCGTCTAGCTCAAAGAAGCCATTTGAATCAATACCAAGCTCAGCGCCTGGAATGTTAGGAATAGTAGGGCGACCACCAACAGCGACAAGGATATGGTCAGCAGTGTATAGCTCACCGTTTACTTCAACTGTTTTGTTATCAACAAACTTAGCAAAGCCATTGATTACAGTTACACCATTGCTAGATAAGTACTTGTTGTAACCTTGGTGAATACGGCCAATATACGCTTCGCGGCTTTCAACTAATTTAGCCCAGCTAAAACCTTTTAATTCAACATCAAAGCCGTAGTCAGGTGCATATGCGTTAATTGCTTCAGCAATTTGTGCGCCGTGCCACATTACTTTCTTTGGAACACAACCCACGTTTACACAGGTGCCACCCATGTGTTTTGCTTCAATAAGAGCGACTTTTGCGCCACGCATTGCTGCACGGTTTGCAGAGGCAATACCGCCACTACCACCACCAATTGCAATGTAATCAAAATGCTGAGCCATAGTTTGTCCTCAAAAATAGATAACTTTTTATTAATTAATCGATTTAGTAATAAGTTGATAATAGCATAATAAAGACCAAGGTTAAGCCCCTTGTATTTCATCAATTCGCCCCAACTTCAAAATCATCTTCGCATAAAATTTGAGAACGAAAATGACAATTGCAGAAAATAACCCGCTCATTGGTTTAGAAGGGCTACCGCCGTTTTCTAAAATTAAACCAGCACACGTAGTGCCAGCATTAAAAGCGGCGATTGCTGAGTGTCGTACCAAAATAGATGAGGTACTGGCAAGCAAATCATACACATGGAATGATTTGGTGCTTCCGCTTGAAGAAGCTGATGACAAGTTATCACGCTTATTTTCACCGGTATCACATATGAATTCTGTCGTTAATAACGACGAGTTACGTGAAGCCTATGAGCAATGTTTGCCGTTGTTATCTGAGTATTCAACCTTTGTTGGTCAGCATCAAGGTTTGTACGATGCTTACAACGCGCTTCACAACAGTGATGAATTTAAAACACTAACGACTGCCCAGCAAAAAACCATTACTAATGCACTGCGCGATTTTGAGCTATCTGGTATTGCCTTAAAGCCTGAACAACAAAAGCGTTATGGCGAAATCAGTGCGCGTTTATCTGAGCTGGCCTCTAAGTTTGGTAACAATGTAATGGATGCAACTCTTGCTTGGCAAAAGCATATTACAGATGAAAGCGAACTGGCTGGTTTACCAGAGTCTGCGTTAGCCCTGGGTGCTGATACAGCTAAAAGCAAAGAGCTAGAAGGCTGGGTATTCACGCTAGATTTTCCATCTTACCTACCCATTATGACTTATGCTGATAATCGCGAGTTACGTGAAGAGTTTTACACTGCGTTTGTGACGCGTGCTTCTGATCAAGGCCCTAACGCCGGTGAATTTGATAACTCAGCTATTATGAGCGAAGAGCTTGCTCTGCGTCATGAACTTGCCGAGTTACTTGGTTTTAACAGCTACGCTGACATGTCATTGGCGACTAAAATGGCAGAAACGCCAGAGCAAGTTTTCTCATTCTTAGAAGATTTAGCTGCTAAGTCTAAGCCACAAGCAGAGCAAGAGCTTGCTGAGCTAACAGCTTACGCAAAAGATAAGCACGGTGTGACGGAACTGGCTGCATGGGACTACGCTTACTACGGCGAAAAGCTCAAGCAAGAGAAGTACGCGATTTCTGATGAAGTGCTGCGCCCATATTTTCCAGCCAATAAAGTTCTAAGTGGCTTATTCACTACAGTTAATCGTTTATTTGGTATTAGCGTTAAAGAAGTGACAGAGTTTGATACTTACCACCCTGATGTACGTTTCTTCGAAATTTACGATAACAGCAACACGTTACGTGGTCGCTTTTATCTAGATTTATATGCCCGCGATCGCAAGCGTGGTGGTGCTTGGATGGATGACTGCATGGGTCGAAAAGTACGTGCAAACGGCGAATTACAAACCCCTGTTGCGTACTTAGTGTGTAACTTTAATAAAGCAGTGGGTGATAAGCCTGCTTTGTTTACGCATAACGAAGTGACTACGTTATTCCATGAGTTTGGTCATGGTATTCACCATATGTTGACACAAGTTGATGCTGCGCCAGTTGCTGGTATTAACGGTGTTGCATGGGATGCGGTTGAGTTACCAAGCCAGTTCCTTGAAAACTGGTGTTACGAAGAAGAAGCGCTGAGCTTTATTTCGGGTCATTACGAAACAGATGAGCCATTACCAAAAGAGTTACTAGATAAACTTCTTGCGGCGAAGAACTTCCAATCAGGTATGCAAATGCTGCGTCAGCTTGAGTTCTCGTTGTTTGATTTTACTATTCACCATACTTACAAAGCGGGTGAGCCATGTCATATTCAAGCAACACTTGATGAGGTACGCAGTAAAACGGCTGTTGTTAAAGCGCCAGCGTTTAATCGTTTCCAGCATGGCTTTAGCCATATTTTTGCAGGCGGTTATAGCGCAGGTTATTACTCTTATAAATGGGCTGAAGTACTCTCGGCCGATGCGTTTTCTAAATTTGAAGAAGAAGGCATTTTTAACCCAGCAACGGGCGAAGCTTTCTTAAAGAACATTTTAGAAAAAGGGGGGAGCGAAGAGCCTATGGAGCTATTTAAAAAGTTCCGCGGACGCGAACCACAAGTTGATGCACTATTAAGACATAGTGGTATTGCAGCATAATACACATTACTTAAACTAAAGCGCCGTAAGGCGCTTTTTTATTAATAATTCTTAGCAAATTCAATCTTGCGTACTATTCTTTTTAAAAACAGTTGCAGGAATTAAGTATGTCAAAACTTGTATTAGCCATTGATGATGATAAGTATGTCCATCATGTGATTGAAGAATCACTATCGGGCTTTTGCACGTTGATCCATGCTAAAAATGGTGAAGAAGGATTAAGACAGGCGATAAAGTACAGCCCAGACATTATTTTACTTGATGTTGAAATGCCTGCTAAATCAGGGTACGAGGTGTGTAACGAATTAAAAGCTAACCCGCAAACTAAAGATATTCCTGTGATGTTTTTATCGGGTAAAGCGGACTTACCAGACCGTGTAAAAGGCTATAACGCAGGTGCAGCTGATTACATTGTAAAACCATTCAATGCTGAAGAGCTGATGGCACGAATTCGTGTGTTATATCAGTACCGCCAGCATTCAAAAAAATTAACCAGTGACGTTGAGCGAGCGCAAATAACCGCCGAAATAGCGATGACAGATTCAGGTGATATGGGACGCATCATGCGCTACGTTGGGCAGACTTATCATGCGCATGATATCAAAGCGTTATCTGAGCATATGTTTGAGTTTTTTAACCCGATGGAGCTTGATGTCGTGCTGGCGTTTTGGTATCACGATGTCGGCGTGTTTTGCTGTGCCGAAGGTGGAGTATGTCCTTTAGAGCAGGAGTTACTAGAAAAACATCGTGATGCGAATCGCTTTGTTGATTTTAGCCACCGCACCATTATTAATTACCCTAAAGTGTCAATGTTAGTCAAAAACATGCCACTTGATGATGCCCAACTTTATGGTCGTTATAAAGATTTATTCCCGCACATCCTCGAAGTCACAAACGCAAAAGTTCAAGATATGGAAATTAATGAGCGGGCACTGACTCAGGCACAGCAAATTGGGAATGCCTTTAATGAACTATCTCAACAAATGTATCAAAACAGTGATTCACGCGAACGAGCAGTTGAAAAGCTAGCTGCGCAATTGGATGAGTTAAATAAGTCAGTCGCACAAAGCAATTTGTCGAGTAGTGATGAAGTAACTTTTCATCTACAGCAACTAGAGCAGACTAAGTTATTATTTTCTTCGCTCAATGATGATTTAGCGTTTATAAAATATCAGTTAAAACACATTATTGAAGCGCGTAGTGATCTTCTCGCCAGTTTACAAAAAATGGCAGAGCCTAGTCACACTGAAGATGTCACTTCACAAACGGATATCGAGCTATTTTAAGCCATGCTATACTGACGCCGATTAATATAGCTCGGAGTTTTGTGTGGTAATTCATTGTCCTTTTAAAGAAATGCGTCCTTATTTAGATGCAATAGAGTTGCGTTTTGGTTTAGCTAAGTGGGCTGAGCAGAATGCGGGCTTTTCGCTTCATTATGACGACCAAGGTCTTAGCTTGAAAAAAAAGGACGAACCTAAGCTGGGTGCAATCCACGTTGATTTTGTAACGGGTGCTGCTGCTCACCGCCGTAAGTTTGGTGGAGGTAAAGGGCAAGCTATAGCAAAGGCTGTAGGGTTAAATAAAGGTGCCACACCAGTGGTTCTTGATGCCACCGCAGGCCTTGGTCGTGATGGCTTTGTACTGGCATCACTAGGCTGTAAAGTGATTTTACATGAGCGCCATCCAGTAGTTGCCGCGCTATTATTTGATGGCCTAGAACGCGCCTATAACGATGCAGAAATTGGCCCTTGGATGAAAGAAAACATGAGCTTAGTGTTTGGCTCTAGTCATACGTTACTGGCGCAGTGTAGTGATACTCCTGATGTTGTGTACTTAGATCCTATGTTTCCTCATCGTGAAAAATCAGCCCTCGTTAAAAAAGAAATGCGAGTATTCCAAGAGCTTGTGGGCTCAGATAGCGATGCCGATGATCTATTAGAGTTTGCTTATCCGCTTGCTAGTAAGCGAGTGGTTGTGAAGCGCCCTGATTACGCGCCATTTTTAAATGACAAAACCCCGAGTATGCAAATCAAAACCAAAAAGAACCGCTTTGATGTATATGTAAAAGCGGCAATGGTTTAAATCTAATGTTTTTGGATGTGTATGGTTTTTTCGTGTAGTTATTTATGGTGGTATTTCATCATATTGTCATAAAAGGTTAATATTCTACGCGCGCAACGTTACTTGGGAATATCGTTTATGCGCGTGTCATCATTTACTCGGCTATTGGCCGTTTTACTTACTCTCGCTAGTATTTTATTAGCAGCCACTCTGTTTTGGGCAAGTCAAACCTTATTCGGTTTAGAGCAACAAGATAACGCTTATAACAAGCTAAAAAACACCATCATTATTGATTTAAAAAGCTACCTTGATGATTATTTAGAACAAGGTGACAGCCAACACTTAAATAAAGCTTCTACGCTGATAAGTGATGTTAAAAAGCAGCATTTAGCTAAGTTGCCTAGTGATCTTGCAAGTCAGCTTAATAGCCAGCTAACAGCACTCGATAAAGACATCAATGGTAAGTACCGCGCTTTAGGTAAGCTGTCTGGTAACGAAATGGCGCTGCTTGATAACTCGTTAAGACAAATGGCAGGTTCAGCTTCATCATTAATTGGCTATGCAAGTAAAGCCGAGCCGCAAACAGCGCTTGCACTTGAGTATTACCAACTAGCTGCTGACTACTACAGCGAAGTCACTTCACTTGCTTTGTACACTTATAAGTTAGTGATCAACTTTGATCAAGACACTAAAAACAGCCTTAATCAAAGTGTTGAAAACCTAAA
The DNA here is from genome assembly GCF_011319765.1 of Pseudoalteromonas sp. MB47. NCBI lineage: Bacteria > Pseudomonadati > Pseudomonadota > Gammaproteobacteria > Alteromonadales > Pseudoalteromonadaceae > Pseudoalteromonas > Pseudoalteromonas sp. MB47. Next base: position 80,080 of record NZ_VFBD01000006.1, read on the forward strand.
TGCGCTTGGGGCTAAAATCGATAAACTCGAAAATTTAGGTGTAATGAGCGAAGTGGATGAAGACGCTTTATTTTTTGGCGAAGAAGCAGAAGATTTGGCCGGTGACATAAAAGCTGAGTTAAGTAGCTGGCCCAAACGCTTCCCACGTGATTTAGCATCCACTCTTGAGCAAGCAGAGCAGCGTCAAACCGGCATGCAAGCATTGCGCGAGCAAATAGGCGCCTTGTCTACAACGGTGCTCGGTGCAGAGCAAAAGCTAAAAGATGAACAGAGCGACCTTAAGCAGCAAGTGTTTATCGTGTTTTGTGTAGCCATTGGCATGCTGGTGGTTTTAGCAGCTGGTGTGTATTTCGTACAGCGTAACCAAGTGCTTAACCCGCTGCGTCAATTGCGTGATGGCTTTGCTTTCTTAATTGAGAGTAATGAGCTTAAAAACATTGAGAGTAAAAATCCGAAAACTGAAGTCGGTGAAATTGCCCATTACTTTAATCAATTGATTGAGCGCCAGCGTGGTGAAGCAGAAGAACGAGCACAAATGCTTAAGGTTATTAATGACTTTATGCTAGAGATGAGCGAGCACTTACATACGATTGCCCAGCAAACTGATGCTAGCCACTCTCAGGTTGAACAAAACCAAAGTTTACTTACTGATATTCAAGACATTGGTGAACAGGTTAATAACATCAATGGTCAAGTTGCTGATAACGCCAAACAAACCTTTGGTGCGATGGAGCAGAGCCTAGGCTTTGCAGATAGCATGTTAACCGCAAGCTCTCGTACTGAAGAACGCGTTGAGCAAGGCCTAGATAGCTTAAAAGAGCTATTAAAAGGCGTTGATGATGTGGGTCAAGTTATTGAGGTGATTAAAAATATTGCTGAGCAAACAAACTTATTAGCACTGAATGCAGCGATTGAATCGGCGCGTGCAGGTGAGCATGGCCGAGGCTTTGCGGTGGTCGCTGACGAAGTACGAAAACTTGCCAGACAAACGCAGGGGTCACTTGATGATATTAACAATCAGTTAAACCGCTTAAGTGAAAACTCCACCATGGTATCGGAGCAAATTAGCGCACTGGCTAATGATGCCGAGCTACAAACACAAAATGCCCAAGAACTTAAACGTAACTCCGAAGGCGTAGCTGGCAACGCGCAAGATGCAAATAAGGTCGCATTTGATGCTATGGAGCTGGCTAAACAGCAAAACGCCTTACTCGAAAACTTCAGTCAATCAATGCAAAGCATGAAAGGGCAGGTAAGCGAATCAAACTCTCTGGTTAGTGATATTCAGCATCGCCTACAAGAGCAAATGCATACCATTAAAGCCAGCTTAGGTTTATAACCCTCCAAAGGGCGAGCAATGGTTTACGTTGTTTGTCCTTAAAATCATGCTGTATTCAATTTTTTAGGTATATACTCTGTACTCTTATTTTCTTTCAAGGAATTACGATGATCGAACAAGGCCAAACTATACCTACAGCAACCCTTAGTGAATTAACTAGCGAAGGCATGCAAACCTTAACAACAGAGGCATTATTTGCAGATAAAAAAGTAGTGTTGTTTGCCGTGCCGGGTGCATTTACACCAACATGCTCTAATGCTCACTTACCTGAGTTTATTACCCTGGCCGATAAAATTACTGCTAAAGGCGTTGATGCAATCTACTGTGTATCGGTGAACGATGCATTTGTAATGAAAGCATGGGGTGAAGCTCATAACGCTGAGCATATTCGTATGTTAGCAGATGGTGATGCAAGTTTTACCAAAGCACTTGGTTTAGATAAAGACACAGCTGGTTTTGGTGGTATACGTTCTAAGCGTTATGCAATGATCGTTGAAAACCAAACTGTAACAGGGCTGTTTGTTGAACAAGACAAAGAGTTTGTAGTAAGCCGCGCTGAAGCTGTGCTAGAAAAGCTTTAATAGCAATTCATAAATACAAAAAAGCCGGACGTAAGTCCGGCTGAAAGTCCCTGGGGGTGACTTAGGAGATCAACTATTAAGGTTGATATTGCGCATCCAGTGTAACACCCGAGAAAGTACGGTAAGCATTTAAGCTTAAGTGCCAAGTACCTGCTTGTGGATTACTGAACGTACAAGTTTCTGCGTTACCGTTTTTGTAAGGGCGACAGTCATAGCTTGATGATGTTGGTTGGCTACCAAACTTAACGAATAAGTCTGAATCGCCAGTACCGCCTGATGTCGTTACTGTAAAGCTTGCCATACCGGCAGGAACATCAATAGTGTAATGCTTCCATTGGCCTGCACTTGCAGAGATATCTGTTACTGTGCCACCACCTGCTTGTGGTGAACCTGAGCCTGAACCACCGCCAGAAGTTGTTAAATCACCTACTAGGCTAACACCTGAGTATGCAGAGTAACCATTCAGCATTACATGGTATGTACCTGCTGTTGGGTTATCGATAGAACATACTTCGTTGTTACCGCCTTTATACGGGCGACAATCATAGGTTGATGTTGTTGGTGCGCTACCTGCACGAACGTAAAGGTCAGCATCGCCTGAACCGCCACTCATTGTGAAGGTTACGTTAGTCGCACCTGTTGGAACTTCCATTGTGTAGAAAGTTTGGCTGCTAGCAGAGCCACTTAAACCAGTTAGTGCTTGACCATCTTCTAATACGTTACCCGTTGGTGGTGGCGGTGTTGTACCTGAGGCTGCTGCAACCGCGGCTGCCGCATCAACAATACCTGTACCACAGCTAGTACATGTTGCTGGGAAAGAACGAGTTGTCGATTTTAAGATACTTTCGATTTCATCAGGTGTTGCTGATGGCTTAGCTTGTTTGATTAATGCTGCGACACCCGCAACATGTGGAGCTGCCATCGATGTACCTTGTGAGTAGTGGTATGAATCACTGCTAGGGCTTGAAGAGCCTGAGTTGTGAGTAGATAACACACCTTCAGAGTCATTCGCAAAGCTTTGTGCGCCACCCGGTGCTGCAACGTCAATGTTGCTACCGTAGTTTGAGTAGTATGCACGACCACCGTTACGACCAACAGATGCAACGTTTACAACACCATTACAGTTACCAGGGTTGTAGTTTGCAGAGTTATCGTTGTCGTTACCTGCAGCGATTACAATTACAGAACCGTTGTTACGCGCTTGATTGATTGCATTTTGCGTTGTTGAGCTACATGAACCGCTACCACCTAAACTCATGTTAATAACATCAGCAGGGTTAGCATTTGCTGGTACGCCAGAAACTGAACCACCCGATGCCCAGATGATGCCGTCAGCGATATCAGAAGTTAAACCACCACATTTACCAAGTACACGCACTGGCACTACTTTTGAGTTGTAAGCAACACCGGCAACACCTTCACCGTTATTAGTGACTGCTGCAACAGTACCCGCAACGTGTGTACCGTGCCAGCTTGAGCTTTGTGCACTGTGTGTGTAACCACATTCGTTAGCGCTGATTGCATCACCCGGATCGCGTGCATCGCTATCACGACCACCGCCGTCGTTCGCTACAGACACGTTAGAGATCATGTCATAGCCTTGAAGAATGTTAGCATTTAAATCAATATGAGGGCGGTAACCAGTATCAAGTACCGCTACAACGACACCGCTACCCGTTGCTGTATCCCAAGCAGTAGGAAGGTTAAGACCGCCCGCTTGCTCGTAGTAGTGCCATTGGTCGTCATAACGAGGGTCGTTAGGCGTCGCAAACGGCTTTAACATTTGGTCGATTTCGATGTATTCAACATTACCAGAAGCGACCATTTCTTGCATAAATTCTTGGGTTTCTTCAGCTGATAGTTTTTTATCAGCACGCATTACGTGGTGATTACTCATCGCCATTGCACGAACGTATTGTGCTTTTACTTTACCTTTTTTGCTGCTGAAGTTTTTAATAAAGCCTTTTGCTTTTTTGTTCATCATAGTCGGCGTTTGTTCTGCTGCCGACATGGTCATCATTTCATCACTATTGTTTTTATACTTGATGATAAATTGAGTACCGAAGCCTTCTTGGCCTTGTAATTTAGCTGCAGTTTCCTGCATAGATGGTGACATAAGTTGATCTGGAGTAGCCATAGCTGCTGTTGTTCCAAACAACGCAGTCAAGCTCAGTGCAATTGCGCATTTCTTCAAGTTGTTGTTAGTTGTCATAATGATCCCTAGATTGTTATGTAAATCTCCACGATGTTTTTCGTGAAGGGGGACAAAGGTAAAATATATGTTAATTTGGTTAAAATATCGTTTTATTATGGTTGTCTCTATTTTGGTTATAACCAAATGTATAGACGTCTAAATCAGTCTTTTTATGGTGTTTTTTGATTGTTTTCTCATAATAAAGTTATAATTTTATGGTTTTGAGTTTTTGCTTTATTTCGTTTTTTGGATTTATCTTTTTTGTAAAAACATCTCTGAGTTAACACTGCGACGACAATAACTTGTTATAATCAGCTAAATTTTTTTAGTGAGTATGATTAATGACCCAAGTAGATGTAATTGTGATTGGCGCCGGCGCCGCAGGTTTGATGTGCGCTGCACAAGCAGGCTACCGTGGTCGCAATGTTACTGTGCTTGATATGGGCAAGAAGCCGGGCCGTAAAATATTAATCAGCGGCGGCGGGCGTTGTAACTTCACCAATGAAAATGCAAGCCCAGACAAATACTTATGTGGCAATCCTCACTTTGTAAAATCGTGTTTAAGCCGTTATACCCAACATGACTTTATAGAGCTGGTGGACCGTCACGGCTTGGCGTATCACCATAAAACGCTGGGTCAGCTATTTTGTGATAACAGCGCACAAGATATCGTTGACATTCTTTTAACTGAGTGTGAGTGGGCAGGTGTTAACATAGCGCTGCGTAACGAAGTACTCAGCGTGACAAAAACCGATGCGGGTTATGAAGTTATTACCGAGCAAGATAGCTATCAATGCGAGTCGTTAGTTGTCGCATCGGGCGGATTAACCATGCCTAAGCTCGGTGCATCACCAATTGGGTATAAAATTGCAGAGCAATTTGGTTTAGCAGTGCTACCAACCATGGCGGCATTAGTGCCATTTACGTTGCACCAGCATGATAAAGATCGCTTTGATGGGTTATCGGGGATCAGCATTCCTTGTCTGGTTACCAGTAAAGATGGCACCCAGTTTAAAGAAAACATCTTGTTTACACATCGTGGCCTTTCGGGCCCAGCTATTTTACAAATCAGCTCTTTTTGGCGTGCAGGGCAAACTGTGTACATCAACTTGTTACCCGAGCTCGATTTAAAGCAGCAGCTTGAGCTTTGGCGTCAAAGCCAAGGGCAAAAGTCACTAAAAAATACCCTTGCGACAATTTTACCAAAACGTTTTGTTGAAATGCTGCACGACACGAAAGCGATCCCAGATTGCAATGTAAACCAACTAAGCCATGCGCAAATCGACGCATTACATGACTACATTCACAATTGGCAAATTAAACCCAACGGCACAGAGGGTTATAGAACAGCCGAAGTAACGCTTGGCGGTGTAGACACCGACGAATTAAGCTCAAAAACCTTCGAAGCGAAAAAGTCACCGGGCCTTTATTTCATCGGCGAAGTCACTGACGTCACCGGCTGGCTAGGCGGCTACAACTTCCAATACGCCTGGAGCTGCGGCTTTGCAGCAGGGCAGTATTGTTGATTTAAGTTTCTAGCTGCTAGTTGCTAGGTTAGCACTTGCTTGTAGGTCGTGCTTTAGCGCGTTTATTATGACGCCATAAATGGCGACCTACATCTAATGTTACGGTGGCTTCATGCTATTGAGTAATAAGCTGAACTCGAGTGCCTGTAAATCTCAAAGTGCTCTAATAACTCGATTTGAAATAAAAAAGCCGCTAACTTAGCGGCTTTGTTGGTTGCGAAAATATGATACCAATCGACTTAACACGATTGATATAGGGTTAACGTAGGTCGAAACGATCTAGCGTCATTACTTTAGTCCACGCTGCTACGAAGTCATCAACGAACTTCTGTTTAGCATCGTCAGAGGCATACACTTCAGCAATTGAACGTAGCTCTGAGTTTGAACCGAAGATTAAATCTACTGGTGTTGCTGTCCACTTAAGTTTGCCTGATTGACGGTCACGGCCTTCGTAAACACCTTCTTCAGAAGACTTAGACCACTTCGTTGACATATCTAATAGGTTAACGAAGAAATCGTTGCTTAATGTGCCAGGTTTTTTCGTGAATACACCGTGTTTAGTTTGGTCAGTATTCGCGTTAAGGGCACGCATACCACCTAGTAGTGCAGTCATTTCTGGTACTGATAAGCTTAGTAAATCAGCGCGTTCAACTAACATTTCAGCCGGTGATTTCCATGCTGAGCTGTAGTAATTACGGAACGCATCTGCTGTTGGCTCAAGTACTTCGAATGATTCAACGTCAGTCATTTCTAATGACGCGTCCATACGGCCTGGCTTGAACGGTACTGCGATAGAGAAACCTGCGTCGCTTGCTGCTTTTTCGATTGCAGCCGCACCACCAAGAACAATCATATCTGCAAGTGAAATTTCTTTACCGCCAGATGCTTTTTTGTTGAACTTAGTTTGGATTTTCTCAAGTTTGCTAAGTACTTTAGCCACTTCTTTCGGGTTGTTTACCGGCCAATCTTTTTGCGGAGCAAAACGAATACGTGCACCGTTTGCACCACCACGCATATCTGTGTCGCGGTAGCTTGCTGCTGATGCCCAAGCAACACGCACTAGTTCAGATACAGATAAACCTGAATCTAAGATGCTAGCTTTAAGTGATGCGATATCTTTGCTGTCTACTAGTTTGTGATCAACCGCAGGGATGTAGTCTTGCCAAATTAATACTTCTTCTGGCACTAGGTCACCTAGGTAACGAGCACGTGGGCCCATATCGCGGTGGTTTAGTTTGAACCATGCTTTAGCAAATGCCAGTTCGAACTCTTTCGGGTCGTTTAAGAAACGCTCTGAGATCTTACGGAATTCAGGATCTGCTTTTAACGCGATATCAGTTGTGAACATGATAGGCGCATGACGCTTACCTTTAATGTGTGCATCTGGCACTAGGTTAGACGCTTGACCATTTTCAGGGATCCATTGAGTCGCACCTGCAGGGCTCTTAGTTTTAACCCATTCAAAAGCAAATAAGTTTTGTAGGTAGTTGATTGACCAGCGTGTTGGTGTCACTGTCCATGCACCTTCAAGACCTGAAGTGATAGTGTCTTCTGAGTGACCTTTACCACATTTGTTTTTCCAACCTAAACCTTGCTCTTCGATACCGGCTGCTGCAGGCTCTTTGTCTAAGCAGGTCGCTTTTTTCGCACCGTGTGCTTTACCAAAGCTGTGACCACCGGCGATTAGTGCAACGATTTCTTCATCGTTCATTGCCATGCGGCCGAATGATAAACGGATGTCGTCTGCTGCAAGTAGTGGATCAGGGTTACCGTGAGGGCCTTCTGGGTTTACATAGATTAAGCCCATCTCAACTGCCGCTAATGGGCCTTTAAGTTTGCCTTTTTTGTCACGACGTTCGTCAGTTAACATTTTGCCTTCAGGGCCCCAGTATACGTAATCTGGTTCCCAATCGTCTTCACGACCACCGGCATAACCAAAGGTTTTGAAGCCCATTGATTCAAGCGCAACGTTACCTGTTAACGCCATCAAGTCAGCCCAAGAAATGCTGCGACCGTATTTTTGTTTTATAGGCCAAAGTAAACGACGTGCCTTATCAAGGTTTGCGTTATCAGGCCAGCTATTTAGCGGGTCGAAACGTTGTTGACCACCGCCTGCGCCACCACGACCATCAAACGTACGGTAAGTACCTGATGCGTGCCACGCCATACGGATGAAGAATGGACCATAGTGACCGTAGTCAGCAGGCCACCAATCTTGAGAATCAGTCAATACTTTCTCAATATCAGCTTTCACTGCGTTTAGGTCTAACTTTAAGAATTCTTTTTTGTAATCAAAGTAAGGACCCATAGGATCAGACTCTGCACCATGGGCACGAAGTTGGCTAAGATCTAATTGCTCTGGCCACCAGAATTGGTTTGATTTGATGTCGTTTGTAGCTTGTACGCCTGTTGCCACCAACAGTGATACCGCAACAGCTACTTTAGACAAAGCTGACGTTGATTTTTTAAACATTGTGTAGTCTCCAGTTAGAAGTTGGGTGAAATATAGATTTGTTCAGGTTAACTTTCCACTTACAAACTGGGGTTTAAATCGATTGATAAAATCGAAAAAACAGATGGTTTAATTGATTTTATAGAACAAAGCCAGCGAAAATGCTGGCTCTAGGGGAGGTGTGCAGTAAGCTTAAATTCAGCTTGTTGCTTATTCTTCAATAAAGGGTACGCCGTTTTTGATCCACTCAGCGGCTGGTTTGCCTTTTAAGTAGTGATCAAAATATTCCATCATACGTACTGAGAAATCCACTTGGTTAGGGAATTTCTTCAGGTGATGTGGTTCACCTTCGTATTGTAAGAAGGTGGCATCTTTACCCGCACGACGAAGTGCTAGGTAGTATTGAACACCTTCGTGCCATGGCACAGCATCATCTTTGTCGCCAAACATAATCAGGATTGGGGTATTCACTTTATCAGCGAAGAACACCGGTGAGTTTTCGATGTATAGCTCTGGCGCTTCGAATAACGTTTTACCAATGCGGCTTTGCCCTGTTTCGTATTGGAACTGACGAGCAAGACCTGATTTTAAGCGAATACCGCTGTATGCACTGGTCATGTTAGATACTGGCGCACCCGATACAACCGCCTTAAACATATCTGTCTGCGTGATCATAAAGGCACTTTGGTAGCCTGCCCATGAGTGACCTTGTAAACCAATTTTATCTGGATCAGCAATGCCTAAATCAATCAACTTTTGAGTGGCGTTGATCATCGTTTGGGTTGACGATTTACCCGGATGACCAATTTCAAAACGGATATCAGGTAAGAAAATCGCATAACCATTTGAAGTAAACATCGGGAAGTTAGGACGATGATTTAATTCCATTTTCGGGAAGTCATACATGCGTTGGCTCATATAGCGGTAGAAGTACACAACCACTGGCACCTTATCGCCTTTTTTGTAGCCCGCAGGCTTAATTAATACGCCTTGTAAATCTTCACCATCAAACCCTTTATAGCTAATAAGCTCAGGTTTTTCGCCCCATGCAAAGTTGCTAATTTGTGGGTTGAGGTTGGTAACACGCTGTGGCTTTTTGAAGCTAAAATCAGCTTGGTAGTAATCAGGGAATTGCTGATATGTTTGCGCTGTGAATAGGTATTTGTCGGCATTTTTCGCCTTTCTAACTACATCATAGCGCTTTTTACCCGAAAGTACTTTGCTTACTTTATTGCTTGTTAAATCAAGTTTTGCAATTTCAGTTTGCTTATCTTGCAGGTTGGTTGCGCTTAGTAATAATGTTTCGTCTTTGGCAAAGCCCACTTGGTCTTTATCTAGTTTAATAACACGATATTGGGTATTGCTTTCTTTACCTTGAGTTAGGCGCGTTGCCTTTTGTGTTGCGACATCAAAAGCCCAAATATCAAATTTACTGTAAACCAGTACTTGGCTGCTGTCGTTTAACCAGCCTGCAAAACCATAACCCGGCTGAGGTGATGGGTAGTCATGTTTATCATCAGCAAAAATAGCGTTAATTGCTTTAGATAAGGTTGAAACCTTGTTGTTACCTAAATCTTTAAGCTGTACTTGGCTGTCTTGGAAAAATGCTGCAAATTGACCATTTGGCGCAAGGCTTGGTCTAAACGGATAGTCGCTGACGATAGCGGTTTGTTTACCGGTTTTAACATCAACACTGAAATAATCTGCGTAAAAACCACCATACATAACACGTTCTAGGTAAGGTCGGTCTGAATAGCCTAATAGCGCTTCACGATGAGTATTAAGCGAAACCTCTGGCATGTTCGGTGTGCTCAACTGCACAACGTGCTGACCATTTACATGATATACCGCTTGGTAATGACGAAGCTTATTCGCTTTGTTCCATTGCTGCTCTTCGCGAGGCTTAATTTCAGCGTCTTTGTTGTGCCAAACGTTAAGGCCCTTTTGGTCGCGAATGGTATCGAAATCATATAAAGAGGCTTCATCTTTGTATTCTTTTAGGGCAACTTTTGCAGCGAGTTTAGGGTGGTTTTCAAAGTATAAACGAGCACCATCTTCAGACCATTTTAGCGATGCTGTTTTGCCAATAGTCCAGCTGCTATCTGCAGAATTAATAGTTGAAAGCGCCCCGTTTTGTAAAAGCTGTAAGCTGTGGTCACGACGGCGTGTATCATCATTCACATAATTGCCAATTAACAGCGCTGCGGTATTGCTGTTTGGCTGCCAAGCAATTTTGTTTGCCACAACACCTGGCTCATCGATCAACACACTAGTTTTAAAGTCATTATTAAGATTAACTAATACAACTTGGTTGTCGGCACCATCACTGTAGCTTTGGCTTGCTAATAACTGCTCACCGGTACTGCTCATCGCATAGCTGAATACGTTGTTGAGAGTGTGCGTGGTTTTGTCTTGAAGGTTAACAAGCACTAAATCAAAGCTTTTATCTTTTTTATCTGGCTTGATTTCGCTGCTGTTTTCGTCTTTTTCTTCGCTGTCTTTTTTATCTGCTTTTTTATCGAGTCGGTAAGCAAGCCATGCACCATCATCCGATAATACATAGTCTTTTACATCGTTAAAGGTCTGTTGCTCACCACTTTTAGTATTCACTAAAACAAGGTTGTTCTTTAGCTCATCTTTTTTCTTGGTGGTTTCTTTTTCAAGTAAGCTTGGTACCTGAGTAAAAGCCACCCAGTTTGCTGCTTTATTAATAGTTGGGCGAGTACCGCGCTCAACGCTAGTTAGTAGGGTGTTGTTGTTTAATGTATAAACCTGACCTTGTGCATTACCGCGATAAGGGTCGGCACTAAAGCTAAGAATTTGGCCATCTTCAGAAAGTTGGGTGCCTTTTGCGTATTTAAAATCAAACACGTCTTTAAATTGCAGAGCTTCTTTCGCACTAATCTGTGCACTACCAAGGCTTGTCACCAAGGCTAAGCTCAAAAGTGATAATTGCGCTTTCATTCATCTTTCTCGTTGTTTTTAAATTGACGCACCCAGTGTAGCGTTTTTAATAAACAATTCGAGTAGAAACGATAAATCGCATATTTATCACGTTGGTTACGTAACTCTAATACATGAAGTTAAAAAGATACTTTAATAGTGAAGCCACCCTGCGTGTCAAAACTACACTTACCACCTAAAGCAAGCACTCGCTCTTCAATAAATAAAAGGCCATAGCCACCAGATTCTGCGTTGTTACGCACTTGCTCACCATTATCTTTAATTATGAGATCTATGGCTTGTTTATTTACACTCAACTGAACTAATAATTGTGAGGCGCTGCTGTGTTTAATGCAATTGGTAACAGCTTCTTGGCAGATTCTGTAAATAGCCGTTTGGTGTTCATCAGCCAAGGTACTGTTGATATCTAAGTTCGTTTGATACTCGATATCAGCTTTATTTAATAGGGATTTTAATTTGCCATTTTTTAGAGCGTGTTCAAGGCCTAACTCGTCAAGCTCTCTCGGTCTCAAATGATGCATAATTTGATACACAGAGTCATACATAGCTTTGGCATTTTCTCTAAGGGTAGCAATGATTGAATTATTGCTGTTTTGTTGTGAGAGTGATAATACTGCTAAATCTGTTTTTAGCGCTGTGAGATTTTGCCCTAATTCGTCATGTAATTCTTGAGACAGATATTTGCGCTCGTCTTCTTGGATTGTAACCATCCGTTTTGCAAGTTGTTTGTTTTTAGCAAGTAATTGAGAAAGTTGTTCATTGCTTTGTTGTAATTCAGCGTTTTTTAATTTGAGTTCATTTGTTGCAGTACCAATTAAAAGCCCAGTAATTGAGTTTGCTAAGATAAATAACTGACTTATATAAGTATTCGTTGCATCTTGTTGGATGCCTGCCTGTACAACGATTAGACTATTGCTGAGTAAAGCACTCAAAATAGCACCTGTTGTAGCAAACTTATAAGAAAACCAAAGAATTGGCAGTAAAGAGAACAAGCGTAGCAGAGAATATAGGTCAGGCTTATGTATATAGGCTGCAAGGTAAACTATGGTCAGGGCTAACAGCGCAATTACGAGTAAATAGTTGTTTAGCGTAATTTTATGTTTATAGCTTGCCTTAATACTTAGCAATATTGGCGCAACGAGTAGTGTCCCCGTTAAATCACCTAGGGTCATATTGAGTTGGTATTGTAATAACTGCTTACCAGCTAACCATGTAGTGAACTCAAAAGCACTAGCAAACAAAAACCACTTGATAGCGGCTGTTGAAGTAGCCAACAAAACGATTGAGATAACGCCGGTATTAGCATCGATCTTGGGTGGCCAACGACTTTCTTTAAAGCAGTGTACTATTATCATGTAGGTAGCTTCTTGCCAAAAGCCATGTAATAAATCGAAGTGCCAAGCATCGTTATAAAACATGCCGATATAAGCAGCATAAAGCCTTGAGCTAAACCAAAGAATTGGCCAAAACCTAATTGGGAAGATAATAAAAAAAGCGAGCTTAACTCCCGCAGGCAAGAATATGGCGCTACTTTGCGCCACCGTTTCTAAATGATTACTTACCCAAGAAGAAAAGCATAAGGTAACAAAGTAAATAACAGCGACTAGAGCTTGTTTTGTAAACTCAGCAAAAGCTTGGTTTACAGATACATTCACGAAAGGAAAATTATGCCAGTTCATCAAGCGCAATGAGTCCATTATCTATTGCAATTTTGAGTAAATCGAACGAGTTAGATACTTTAAGTTTTTGGTAAATATTAGCCTTATGCACATGAGCAGTTTTAGGCATCATGTCTAACTGTTGCGCCACTTGTTTTGCGTTAAGCCCTTTTGCAAATAGAGGTAAAGCTTCCTTTTCTCTTGGTGTTAGTAAAGCGAGTTTATTAGAAGGGTCTTTATAGTTAAACTTCACATCTTCACTTATATACCTGCCGCCCTTAATTACAGAATTGACAGCGTCGATTAAGGCTTCTGATGCTGAACGTTTAGAGACGTAACCTTGCGCGCCCAAGCTAAGAGCGTTGCTTACATAAGGCTCGTAGTCATACATGGAGGCAACAATTGTTTTAATTTCAGGGTAGTAACTATTTAAGTAGCTTAAAAATGCTAGGCCAGTTTCTCCTTCATGCATTGAAATATCAACTATAAAAATATCAGGTTGTTCAATTTCAACGGCAAGTTTAGCCTCGCTAACCGTGCAGGTTTCAATTATTACCTGCCACTCCTGTTGTAGTTCTAGTAACTTTTTAAAGCTATCCCTTACTAGTTGGTGATCTTCAATAATACCAATACGCATGTTTCCCTCCATCAAATTTGATTATATCTCTAATTCAAATGGTTATGTCTAGGAATAATTCTTAGAATTTTGTGCGAACTACATCTTCTTTGTTGCTTACTCCATGAGTTTCAGAAACTTGTATGAATCGCTGTATTATTGATCTTGGACAAGGTTGCGACATTGACTCTGTATGTTAGGGTGATACATTGAAATTGAACTGAAATTCTAGCCAAAGGAGTTGCCCATGTTAGGTGAGAAACACTCGTTATTGAATGAATTCCCTGAGTTTAATGAACTAATCCACAGCCTTGCAAAACACGATGCTCATTTCAAGAAAACCATGCAGCGTTATGATGATATGGATAAAGAAATTCGTGAGCTTGAATTGCAAAACTCGCCGATTGAAGATGCAGATATGCATGAAAAAAAGCAACAACGCGCCGTGCTTAAAGATGAACTTTATGACTTTTTAAAAGCCAATGCTTAATAATTGAATCGAAGCTAATGCTCCTGCTTACGGCATTCTTACGGTAGGAGCTTTTTCTCCCCTCTATTTTTACTCTCCAATTGTATTTAATCGCAATATGTCTTGAGTCAATCAAGGTTATGGTAGTCTTAGCGCGATTTTTTAAGGCAACAATGGAATAGTGCTTTGCACTGACTAGGATTAACATGACTAAAAAAAATATGATTACTACTTCATTAGCACTCATGGGTGTTGTCGCTGTCGGTAGCGCACACGCTGATGAAGGGCAGTGGCAACCGCATCAATTAAAACAATTACAAAGCGAGTTTGATCGCGTTGGTATCGAATTACCTGCATCACAAGTGGCAGATCTTAACCAATATCCACTCAATGCAGTGGTTGGTTTAGGCTATTGCTCTGCGTCATTTGTGTCACCAAAAGGCTTAGCGGTAACTAATCATCACTGTGCTTATGGCGCGATTCAAAATAACAGCACACCAGAAAACAACTTAATTGAAAAAGGCTTTTTAGCAGCTGATTTGTCAAAAGAGCTACCAGCAGGCCCGCAAGAGCGTTTGTATGTAACTGAACAAGTGGATGATGTTACTGAGCGCGTACTGGGTAACTTACCTGCAGAACTACACGGCAAAGCGCGTTATGAAGCAATTCAAGCAAATCGCAAAGCTTTGATCAGCGAGTGTGAGTCAGATCCTAACTACCGTTGTACCGTGCGTGATTTTCACCATGGCTTAGAGTACTTCATGATCAAACAACTGATGATCAAAGATGTGCGCTTAGTGTATGCTCCAGCAGAAGCGCTGGGTAACTTTGGTGGCGACATTGATAACTTTGAATACCCACGTCACACGGCGGATTTTACCTTTGTACGTGGTTACGTTGGTAAAGATGGTAAGCCTGCAGATTACAGCGAAGATAACGTACCTTATGAGCCAAAGTCGTTCTTAAAAGTGAATGCGAGCGGCGTAAGCTTAGGTGATGGTGTGCTGGTGGCCGGTTACCCGGGTCGAACTAGCCGCTATAAGCTTGCAGACGAAGTAAATTATTCTGCGAGTTGGTATTACCCAACATTGCTTAATACTTATAACATGACCCTAGACGTAATCGCCAAGCAGAGCGAAGGCGATGAGCAAGCACAAGTTAAATATGCCTCTCGTGTAAAAAGCACTAACAACCGTTTAAAGAAACTGGAAGGCTTACAAGATGGCTTTAAAGTAACGGATATTCCGGGTATTAAAGCTGCGCAAGAGCAAGAGTACCTCGCTTGGTTTGCACAAAGTGCAGAACGTAAAGCATACGCAGATTCATATCACGCATTAAAGTCATTATTAGTTGAAGCACATGCACAGCAACAAAGCCATTTTTACTTTGATTATGCAAAACGCGCAGACTTACTAAGCACGGCAATTCGTTTATATCGTTTAGCTAAAGAAAGTGAAAAACCAAATGCAGAGCGCGAAATGGGTTATCAAGAGCGCGATCTTCCTATGCTTAAAGCGCGTTTAGAGCGTTTACAAAAACAGTTTACGCCTGAAGTCGATAAAGCCTTATGGTTAAGCTACTTAGGTAACTATTTAGCGCAAGATAAAGCAGCGCAAGTTGCGGCATTAAACGACGGCTTAGGTATTACAGATACCACAACACAAGCTGAACTTGATGCGATTATTGCTTCTTTTTATGCTAATACAGAGCTTACAGATGTAGAAGCACGTGTTAACTGGATTGGTAAATCTGTCGCAGAGTTTGAAGCATCAAACGACCCATTCATAAGGTTAGCTGTTGCTCTATACGATACCAACATGGCACAAGAAGCTGACGAAAAAGAAATGGCGGGTCGTTTAGCAGAAATTCGCCCGCAGTATATGCAAGCCGTGATCGCTTTCAATAATGCTAAAGGTAAGCCAGTTTACCCAGATGCAAATGGCACATTACGCGTAAGCTACGCACAAGTTGATGGTTACCCAGCGGCAGATGCTGTGTATAAAACGCCATTTACATCACTACGTGGTTTAGTGGCTAAACACACAGGTGAAAAACCATTTGTTGTTACCGATAAAGTACTTGAAGCATACAAAAAGCAAGCATTTGGCGCGTATTACCGTGGTGACTTAGGTCTACCAGGCGTAAGTTGTAGCTTATTCAGCTTTGGTTGTGAATCACAAGCGGCTAAACCTCTTGAAGTTAACTCAGTACCAGTCAACTTTTTAAGTAGCGCTGATACCACAGGGGGTAACTCAGGTTCGCCAGTCATGAATGGTAAAGGTGAATTAGTGGGTCTTAATTTTGACTCGACTTATGAATCAATCACCAAAGATTGGTACTTTAACGCCAAAATCACCCGTGCTATTCACGTTGATATTCGATACATGCTTTGGTTAATGGAAGAAGTTGATAACGCAGGTTACCTACTTGATGAAATGACCTTAGTTAAATAGCCTTGCTATTTTGAAAATAACCGCAGCAATTGCTGCGGTTTTTTTATGTCTTTAATTTTTGCCAATCTAACGTTTTTAATTTGTTTATTTTCAATACTTTTGTAATGTACAAAGCAGATACTTTTACTTGGGAAAAATAATGAGCGCCAAACAAATAATAAAAGCCATTTCAGTGAGTGTTGTGGCAATAACGGCAAGCTTTAATGCCAGTGCAGCGAATACCGAAGCAATGTGGCCGGGCACGGCTTATAATCAGCAAATACCAACATTTAAACAAGTACTTGGATACGATGTAGGTGAGCGCATTACCAATTACAACGATATGCGTCGTTATTTAAGCGCCCTTGAACAAGCTGCGCCAGATCGTATTAAAGTGTTTAAGTACGCAAACAGCTGGGAAGGTCGTGAACTGGTTTATGCGGTGGTTGGCACAGCGAAGCATATTCGCTCATTAGAAACCCTCGCTAATAATACCCAAGCCTTGGCTGATCCGCGTATCACCTCTGAAAAAGAAGCTAAGTCGCTAATTAAAAATTTACCGACGTCTGTGTGGCTTCAGTATGCCGTGCACGGTAATGAAATTAGCTCAACCGATGCTGCACTATTCACTGCATATCACTTACTAGCAGCCCCGAATGATGCCGTTAACAGCAAAATTTTAGACAACACCGTGGTGTTTATCGACCCATTGCAAAACCCTGATGGCCGTGAGCGCTTTGTTACTCGTTATTATGCGACCGTGGGCCTTGAGCACAGTGCAGATAGGTTAAGTGCAGAGCATAATGAGCCGTGGCCAAGAGGCCGAACAAATCATTATTTGTTTGATATGAATCGTGATTGGTTAGCGCTTACTCAGCCTGAAAGTAAAGGCAGAGTGGCTGCAATCAATAAATATAAACCGCAAGTAGTGGTTGATATTCATGAAATGGGCGGCGACCAATCTTACTACTTTGCACCGGCTGCTCAGCCATTTAATCCGCATATGACGAAAACCCAAATCGCCAACATGGATGCGATTGGGCAAAATCATGCGAAATATTTTGATGAGTTTGGCTTTGATTACTTTACCCGTGAAATTTTTGATGCCTTTTACCCAGGCTACGGTGATAGCTGGCCTGTTTTTTATGGTGCATCAGCATCAACTTACGAAGTAGGCTCTGCGCGTGGCCATGTTTTTGAGAAAAACACCGGTGAACTACTCACCTATTTTAATACTGTAAAGCGTCAGTTTGTGGCCTCAATTTCGACTGCCGAAGGGGCTGCCAATCAACGTGAAAAACTACTAGGTGACTTTTATCAATATCAAGTTGATGCGATTGATTCGGGTAAAGATAGCAAAGAGCGTGTTTATATCTTACCTAAACAAAGTAACCGTGAAGGCGCTCATAGACTCGCAACCTTAATGGCTGAACATGGTGTTGAAGTTAAACAAGCAACTGAAGACTTCAAAGCCTGTGGCGTTAAGTACAAAGCAGGCAGCTATTTTATTGATACTGCACAGCCACGCGGGGTATTTGTACGTACCACCTTTACTGACCAAGTAGATATGGCAGAGGCTTTTGTAAAAGAGCAAGAAAGACGCCGTGCTCGTAACCTAGGTGATGAAATTTACGATGTCACAGGTTGGTCACTGCCGATGATGTTTAATGTTGATAGCGATAGTTGTGGTCGCGCAGTTAGCGCAGATAGTAAAGCGGTTCAGGCCGACGACACATTGCTTGGTAAAGTGAATAATCCAGAAGCCTCAGTGGCTTATATTGTTGCATGGGGTGATACGGCCGCAGCACGCTTTTTAACAGCAGCACTGCAAGCTGGCATTAAACTGAAAAGTGCTGACCAAGCATTTGTATTAGGTGATAAAACTAACTACCCAGCGGGTAGCTTAGTAATCGAAAAGCGCCTAAACGATAGAGACTTACTGACTAAAATTAGCCAAATTGCCGAGCAAACTGGTGCAATAGTTGATGGTGTTGATTCAAGTTGGGTGATTGAAGGCCCAAGCTTTGGTAGTAACAAAACAGTGCCTATGGTAGCACCAAAAGTGGCGATTGCATGGGATGCAGCCACTCGAGAGCTAAGCGCCGGTAACACTCGTTTTGTTATCGAAAGACAGCTTGGCTACCCGGTGACAGCTATTCGCACACCCATGCTTGCATGGGCTGATTTAAGTGATTACCAAGTGCTTATTTTACCAGAAGGTAATTACGAGCAAGCACTCGGTAAATCGGGCGCGGCTAATTTAAAAAGCTGGGTTGAAGCAGGTGGCGTGTTGATTGCCCTCGGTAATGCTAACCGTTTTACCACCAACGCTGATTACGGTTTGTTAGATGTTAAACGCGAGCAAGCTTACCGAGAAGATAAAGCCGACAGCAGCGATGATAAAAGCAGTAAAGTGGCAGGGCAGTTATTCGCTTCTCGCGATGATTTAAAAGCAGCGAGCATTGAGCCACATACATCGCCAGACTATGTAGCCGGTGTACTTGCTAATGTTGAAGTAGACCAAGAGCACTGGTTAACCGCTGGGGTTGATAAAGACCTTGTTGCGGTAGCTTACGGTAATGATATTTACACGCCTATAAAACTGAACTCAGGTAAAAACCTAGCGTGGTTTACAGGTAAAGATGATGTGCTAGCAAGTGGTTATCTGTGGCAGCAAAATAAAGCACAGCTTGCGTATAAGCCATTGCTTGTTCATCAACCGCAAGGCAAAGGCATGGTAATAGGCTTTACACAATCACCAACCTACCGCGCCTACCTTGAGGGCATGAATGTACTTTTAGCTAACACGATTTTCCGCGCTGCAGCACATGCTCAGTAAGCTAAAGGCCTAATTAAAAAGCCCGCTGACGTTGCGGGCTTTTTTGTGGGTAAAGTTTTATAGAGTAAAGCTCTAAAGGGAGTGAACAATGAAATAAAAAAGCCCGCAGGGCAAAGGGCGGGCTTTTAGTTTTTCAGGAGAGAAAGTGTTAAGACACAATTCCTAGAGGCTTACCTGTTTGCCAAGCGCCACGGGTAAAGTCTGGAATTGTTTTACTGTTACTTCTATCTGCAACCGATGCCATACTTTGCGGGAAGATTGATGACCATGCTGCGGCATCGTATACATCTTGATCGAGTGGCTCATTATTGCGTAAGCAGTAGATCATGCGCCAAAGCATAATGAAGTCCATACCGCCGTGGCCACCGTTACGTACTGCTTCTTCACCCATGCGTTTCCACAGTGGATGATCAAACTCAGCACGCCATTTTTCCATATCTTGATCCCAGCTATGGAAGTTTTGCATATGTGGCTTACGACCCTGTGAACCTGCTTTCTCCCAGGCAGCGAGCTCTGCTTCATATTGCTGTTGGTAAATTTTCGCGATAGCTGGTGGCACATCTTCAAGAGCAATACGATTAGGGAATCCTGCAAATGTGCCATTAGTACCTTGAATTAGGTTATGGCGGCTGTACGGGCGAGGGCTTGTGGTGTCGTGCTGAACCATAATGCTACGACCTTTCACTGTTTTAATAATGCTGGTGTTCATGTCGCCAGCAGTAAATTTTAGTGAACGACGCTCGTGGCCTGCAGGGAATTCACGTTCTGCATAGGCGGCGCGGCCAAGCGCAGGTGAGCTGACTGAAGTAACAAAGTCAAAGCGGTCACCACGGTTGATGTTCATATACTGAGAAACCGGGCCTAAACCATGGGTTGGGTATAAGTTACCGTTTACTTTGGTATGCCAATAAGTACGCCATGAGCCTGTGCTGCGGTCAATTTCTTTCATTTGCCAACGCAAGTCATGAATATAAGCTGCTTCACCATGCAATAACTCACCAAATACGCCTTTACGAACCATGTTTAAAACCATTAACTCGTCACGGCCGTAGTTAACGTTTTCCATCATCATGCAGTTCTTTTGCGTGCGCTCTGCGGTGTTTACTAATTGCCAACACTCTTCCATGG
Source organism: Pseudoalteromonas sp. MB47 (assembly GCF_011319765.1). NCBI lineage: Bacteria > Pseudomonadati > Pseudomonadota > Gammaproteobacteria > Alteromonadales > Pseudoalteromonadaceae > Pseudoalteromonas > Pseudoalteromonas sp. MB47. The sequence continues at coordinate 100,278 of NZ_VFBD01000006.1, forward strand.
TGGTTGCTGCAGGTACTTCAACAAAGGCATGTTTTCCACTTTCCATGGTCTCAACACTCATCGGTGTGTGCCATTTCCAAGGCGTTGAAATGATCACAATGTCGATGTCATCACGAGCGAGCATGTCTAAATAGGCTTTATCTGAACCCGTATAAGCAGTTGGTTTAGGTAAGCCTTTTTCAATGACATAATTAACAGACTTATCTAGCATTAGCTTATCTGTGTCGCAAATAGCTTTGATTTCAACACCTTCAATATGGCAAAGATGTTTCACATGGCCGCTACCACGTTGACCAACCCCAATAAAACCAACACGCACCACATCCATTGCAGGCACAGCTAAGCCCATTACGCTTTTACCTTGCGCTGCAAGAGGTGTGCTTTGATTATCACCTTGTTGGCTTTTCGCACAGCCAGTCACGACTGTCGCGGCGGTAATGGCTGCGGCAGATTTTAAAAAACTACGTCTATCTATTGTCATAACGATACCTAAATCACTGAGATTATTTTAATAGTGGGTTTCAGTTGTTTCTGTTATATCGCAACTAAAAGTTAATTACAATTAAATGCTTTCAAAATCTTTCAAATTGGTGGCTGCATTACCCTTAATGCCTTTTTATGGTTTTTTAGGTCAAATTTTAGTTTTAATATGAACTTTCGTTACCTTTCATTTTGTTGCGTGGTGTTTCGCTGTGTGCTACTGTAATTTCAAATCATATATCTAACCTTTGATGTAAGCTGCTTGGAGAGAACCATGAATGCATTAAAAACGATTATTAATAACAATCGAGTAGGGCAAGCGCAGGGAATTTATTCTGTATGCTGCGCGCATCCACTCGTTATCGAAGCAGCGATGTTGCAAGCTCTTAATGATGACACTGAAATTTTAATTGAAGCTACGGCAAACCAAGTTAATCAGTTTGGTGGCTACACGGGTATGAAGCCTCATGACTTTGTTGAATTTGTTTATGCAATAGCCGAAAAAGTGGGTTTAGATACCCAGCGCATTATTTTAGGTGGTGATCACCTAGGTCCTGTATGTTGGGTGAATGAGCCTGCAGAGGTTGCGATGGTAAAAGCTGTTGAACTTGTTAAAGCCTATGCGAGTGCGGGTTTTAAAAAAATTCATCTAGATGCCAGCATGCCATGCGCTGACGATGGAGAACGTTTAGCTGATGCAGAAATTGCCAAGCGTGCAGCATTGATGTGCCAAGCTGCCGAGTCGGTCTCAAAAGATAACGATATTCTTTATGTGGTTGGTACTGAAGTTCCCCCTCCGGGTGGGGCAACAGAAGAGCATGAAATTATTGAGGTATCCCATGTTGAAGGGGTACAGCAAACAATCGAATTACATCAGGCAGCATTTGCTAGCTTAAACATAAGTGACGTGTGGTCGCGTGTTATTGCTGTTGTTGTGCAGCCGGGGGTTGAGTTTGATAATCATCAAGTTTTTAATTACCAACGTAATGAAGCGCAAAAACTGAAAGAGTTTATCACTACTGTCGATAATCTTGTGTATGAAGCTCACTCTACTGATTACCAGCCAGATCATTGCTATCGCGAGTTAGTACAAGATCACTTTGCCATATTAAAAGTGGGGCCACAGCTTACCTATGCACTACGCGAAGGTTTATTTGCTTTAACTTATATTGAAGATCAGTTAGTTGAACCTGCTAAGCGTTCTAATTTACGTGATGTCTGTGAGCGCATCATGCTAGAAAAACCACATTATTGGAATAAGTTTTACCCATCGCAGGGTGCTGAAGCTAAGCTGTTTAGGGCTTATAGTTATAGCGATCGCATCCGTTATTACTGGCCTGAAGATGAGATAAAACAAACAGTAGAAACGCTGTTTGAGAACTTAGAAGGGCAAATTATTCCACAGACCTTACTTAGCCAATTTATGCCAATGCAGTACAAAGCATTAACTAAGGGCCAAATTAACTCATCACCGCGTGAGTTAGTACTTAACAAAATAATGGAAGTGACGAATAGCTATTCGCTTGCTTGTAATCAATAAGTGGTGTTGAGAGAGAATTTAATATGACACAGTTTTTATCCTTAAACGAAACAGAACTTAAGCAACAGAACGCTTATTGGACCGCAAGAGAAATCACACAACAACCCAAATCATGGTGTAATACGGCAACAGTGATTGATAAAAAGCGAGCTGAGATTAATGATTTTTTAGCGCCGATTTTAGCACTTAATAACTTAAAAGTTGTTTTAACAGGCGCTGGTACATCAGCTTATGTGGGCGAGGCTTTAACACCTCATTTAACTGCGAAAACCGATTTGGACGTATGTGCTGTCAGCACCACTGATATTGTCTCAAACCCATATGGTTTTTTACAAAAGGGCACGCCAACCTTACTTATTTCTTATGCGCGCTCTGGAAATAGCCCTGAAAGTGTCGCAGCGGTCGATATTGCAGAGCAAGTCGTTGATGAATGTTATCACTTGGTTATTACCTGTAATGAAAACGGTGAGTTAGCTAAAAGCGCATCAGTTAAAAGCAATAGCTTAAGTGTGATAATGCCAAAAGAAACACTTGATGAGAGCTTTGCAATGACAAGTAGCTTTACCTCAATGCTGATTTCAACACTGTGTATTTTTACTCCCGATAGCGTTCAATTAGAAAAAGTTGTGGCGCATACTAATCAGCTACTCGATACGCAAATTGATGACATTAAGCGTTTTGCACTAAGTAACGTTGAGCGCTTAGTATTTTTAGGAGCCGGGTCTTTACTTGGCTACGCCAAAGAAGCTGCATTAAAGTGTTTAGAGTTAACAAATGGTGAATTAATTAGTTATTTTGAAACGCCTTTGGGTTTTAGGCATGGCCCGAAAACCATTATTAATACCAAAACTGCCGTACTATTGATGTCATCTGGAAATCTATACAGCAGTTTATATGACACTGATTTATATAATGAATTAGTCAATGAACAGCAATGCCTGCGCATAGAAAAATTATCGGTAGGTACAAAGCAGCAACCGCTGGATGATGTGTGGCAAGGTCTGTATTATATTGTTTATTGTCAGATTTTTGCATTTTTTAAATCAATCTCACTCGGTTTAACACCTGACAATCCTTGCCCAACGGGCGAAGTTAACCGTGTTGTACAAGGGGTAACTATTTACCCGTTAACTTCTTGTTAGAAAGTGTTAGGTAGAGTATGGCTGTTTATGGACTCGATATTGGTGGAACAAAAATAGAAACCGCCATTTTTAATAATAATTTAGAGCAACAGCAGAGTTGGCGTATTACTACGCCAACTGATGATTATCAGCAATTTTTGCAGGCAATATATCAGCAGGTGCTAAAGGCCGATGAATTAACAAGTAGCCAAGGTGCTGTGGGGATCGGTATGCCAGGTATCATTAATGAGGCTGGCAAAGTGTTATCTGCCAATGTGCCTTGTGCCACAGGTAAGGTGATTGCCGACGACCTACAAGCATTATTAAAGCGCCCTGTTGCGATATTAAATGACACCCGATGTTTTGCTTTATCAGAAGCAAATGGCGGAGCTGGTGAAGGTTATAGCCGAGTATTTGGTGCCATTGTTGGTACGGGGGCTGCGGGTGGTATGTGTATTGATGGCACTTTGTTTAACCAAGGTTTAGGTATGTCGGGAGAATATGGTCATTTACCACTTTCTGCGTATCTGCAACAAAAATATCAGCTGCCCGTTTTAAAATGCGGCTGTGGTTTAAATGGCTGTGTAGAAAGCTATATTGCAGGGCCCGGTGTACAAACTCTGTATCAACATATTACGCAATCCCCTAAATCAGCGATTGAATGGGCAAACGATATTAAGCTAGGTGATGAGCAAGCCTTAAAGGTGCTCGCTTGTTACTTAGATATTCTTGGCGAAACCTTTGCTGCTATTAGTAAAAGTTTGCACCCAGAAGTTATCGTACTTGGCGGGGGGTTGTCGCTCATTGATGCAATAGTAGAAAAGCTCCCTGATGCGATTCAAACTCATTTATTTTCAGGTTTTGCCGTGCCCGACGTGAAGCGTGCAAAGTTTGGTGATTCTAGCGGCGTAAGAGGCGCTGCAATAATAGGAAGTGTTCATGCTAATTCCAACGCATCTTAATCGCTATTATTTAAAGGCCGCAAAAGTGGTGACTGCTGAGACGGTTTTACTCGATCATGCGGTCTTGGTCGAGCAAGGTAAAATTAGTGCTATTACCACGCAAATTGAGCCAGAGATTAAAGTAATAGATTTAGGTGAGCATAGCTTATTTCCAGGCTTTATCGATTTGCATATTCATGGTCGTGAAGGCTGCGATATTATGGACGGCACACCAGAATCGTTAGAGACTATTTCTCGGTCTTTAGCAAAGCATGGCGTAACGGGGTTTGTTGGCACAACGGTGACTGCAGACTGGGACGTCTCAATTCAAGCTTATAAAAATATGGCGAGTGCCTATCAAAAAGGCTTGGCTGGAGCGCAGTTGCTAGGGGCTTATAACGAAGGTTTATTCTTTGCAGAAGCGCATAAAGGCGCGCATAACGAGTCATTTTTTTTAGAGCTTACTAAACAGCGATTTGATGAAATTTATGCCGCATGTGAAGGTTGCTTAAGCTCATTTGCGTTAGCGCCAGAACTACTTAAATCCCCCGACATGATCCGCTATATCACCGATAAAGGTGTGCGTGTGATGCTGGGTCATACAGATGCTAATTTTGAGCAAACAACACAAGCTCTTGCCCATGGAGCCTGCGGTGGTGTGCATATTTTTAATGGTATGCGCGGTATTCATCATCGAGATCCTGGTTGTACGGGGGCACTGTTGATGGACAGCGATGCCATGGTTGAGCTTATTCCTGATGGTATTCATTTGCACCCGAGCATCATGAACATGGTTTACCGTTTAAAAGGGGCTGATAAAATTGCTCTGATCACAGACTGCGTAAGCGCCGGAGGCTTACAAGATGGTCGCTACCGCTTAGGTGAGCTTCCTATTGTGGTTGAGCAAGGTGTTGCACGAACTGAGAGCGGCTCTTTAGCGGGCAGTACATTAACCATGGAAGTTGGCGTTGAACGCTTTTATAACCTAACCGATGCAAGCCTAGTTGAAGCAACTAAAATGGCCAGTTTAGTACCTGCTGAGTTTTTAAATAAAGCGGAGCAAATAGGCAGTATTGCGGTAGGTAAACAGGCTAATTTTGCCCTGCTCGATAAAGACTTTTCTGTTCAAGCAACGATCTGTGCGGGTAAGCAAATCTTTTAAAAGTTAAGTGAGAATGCAGGCAAAAGTATTCGATGCCATTGTTATTGGCAGTGGCATTACTGGCGGCTGGGCTGCTAAAGAACTGACCGAAAAAGGACTCAATGTACTGCTACTAGAACGTGGCAGACAGGTTGTGCACGGTACAGACTATATCACTGCGTTTAAAGAAGATTGGCAACTGCCTTTTCGCGACAGGCCCAGCCTTCTAGAAAAGCAGAATCAAGCTAAACAAGCACGCACTGGCTATGCCACCAAACAATCAATAAAACACTGGTTTGTGAATGATTTGCAGCACCCTTATCAAGAATCGCAACGTTTTGATTGGATCCGAGGATATCATCTTGGTGGGCGCTCATTAACTTGGGGGCGGCAATGCTTGCGCCTCAGTGATATAGATTTTGCAGCCAACAAACAAGATGGTCACGGCGTTGATTGGCCTGTGCGCTATCAAGATATTGCGCCTTGGTACGATAAAGTCGAAGCCTACATCGGGGTTATTGGCGAAGCGCTGAACTTACCTCAGCTACCAGATGGACCTTACTTGCCTCCTTTTGCGCTTAATGCCGTAGAGCAGCAGCTTAAACAAAGTTTATTAACTCACTACACTAATCGTCACCTCACCATCGGGCGAGTTGCACATTTAACCAAGGCAAAGCCTGAGCAAGGTCGTGCCCCATGCAGCAAGCGCAACCGCTGTATGCGAGGCTGCCCAGCAGGGAGTTATTTTAGTAGTTTAGCCTCGACCTTACCTGCAGCGATGCGTACTGGGCGACTCACTATCCAGACTCACTCCATTGCCAAAGAGATTATTTACAATCCAGATAGCGGACTAGCTACGGGCGTGAAAGTAATTGATGCTGAATCTAAAAAGGAGCGTATCGCGCAAGCGAAGATTATTTTTTGCTGTGCATCAACGGTGGCAACAACAGCCTTGTTATTAAATTCAACTTCTGCACGTTTTCCTAATGGCTTAGGGAACGATAGTGGAGAGCTTGGTCATAACCTCATGGATCACCATTTTAGGGTTGGCGCCACTGGCGAGCCTAGGGGCTTTGCTGATGACTTTAATGATGGCGACAGACCCGTTGGCTTTCATATTCCGCGTTTTCGAAATCTTAATGATGCCGAGCAGCATAGCTTTATTCGCGGCTATGGCTATCAAGGATACGCAACACGCAAAGATTGGCGACGGGGCTTTAAAGAACTTAGCTTTGGTAAGGCTTTTCGAGAAGGGCTTGCCAAACCTGGGCCTTGGCAAGTTGCATTAATAGGCTTTGGTGAATGCCTGCCTTATCATCGTAATAAAATGAGCTTAGATCCGGTATTAAAAGATCAATGGGGATTACCTTTAGTTAATTTTGATTGCCAATTTGCTGAAAACGAGCAACGCATGCGCGAGGATATGAAAACGCAAGCCGTCGAGATGCTAAGCAAAGCAGGTTATCAAAATGTACAAGCATACGATAAAGGCTCAGCGCCGGGGCAAGCCATCCACGAAATGGGAACTGCGCGTATGGGGCATGATGCTACAACCTCAGTGCTTAATCGTTACAACCAAATTCATAGTGTGCGTAACGTCTATGTCACTGACGGCTCGTTTATGTGCTCGTCGGGTTATCAGAACCCTTCGTTAACCTATATGGCATTTACTGCAAGAGCCGCGGATCACGCTGTACGGCATTATCAAAACGGGGTGTTTTATGGCTGATCTACAAAGGCGAAATGCGATTAAATATTTAGCTGCATTATTCGGTGCGGCTATTACGCCAGTGGCTGCGACTCAGTTATTTGATAAAACGGATGGCAATCATTTTGAGGTGCTTAAAGCAGCGGCGCATCGGGATGTGGTCACGCAAATGCAGGCTGTTATTTTAGAGCTAGAGCCAAATGAGCAGCTGTATTTTAATTTAGTCGCTTTCACAGATTTAATGCTAGCAAATACACTAACTCTGACTGAACGTACGGCATGTGTAAAAGGCGCTGAGCTGATTGCAGAAGGTGTTCTTTCATCGTCGCAATTAGCAAATAAACTCACAAGTTTATTTACTATCTCTTCGCAGCAGCAACAGCGCATAATAGCGCAGCAAGCCTTACCTTTTTCAGAAGTGAGCCTTGATAAGCGTGACGAGTATTTAATTTATAAGTGTATTTTTGCCGTGCGTGAATTTTTGCTACTGGGCTATTTCACATCAGAAAAATTGCAGGCTAGTTAAAAATTAAAATAACTAAGCCTGCCTATCTCGTTACTTTCGCCAACTTGTTAGTTTGTGACCAATTAGTGCGTAATAAAGAATAAACGCATAGCAAGGGATCAACAGATAGTAAGCTTGTTGTGCATTGCCTGTATATTCTGCAAATACACCGTATACCAAAGGCAATAGAGCGCCACCAGAAATCCCCATAATCAGTAATGCCGCGCCGGTTTGAGTTTTATCGCCGAGATTTGCAAGGGCCATAGGCCAAATGGTCGGCCAAACTAGCGCATTCGATAAGCCAAGTAATGCAACAAATAACACGGTATCTGGAAAACTGTTACCAGCAAGCCAAAAGAGCACTACGTTTGCAATCGCAGTTTGTTGCGGATCAATCAAAATGATGCCAAGTGAAAACACACAACCACTTAACGCGGAAAATATCAGCGCCTGTTGCTGACTAAAAAAACGAGGAATTAACACGATACCTAACACATAACCTAGCACCATAAAGCCCATGGTGTAAGAGGTGAGTTCAGCGAACTGTAATACCCCTTGTTCTTTGCCGTAAAGGCCAATGGTGTCGCCGGCAATGACTTCTGCACCTATGTAAAAGAATAGGGCGATTACACCTAAAACTAAGTGTGGGAATTGCAGTACTGATTTACTCTCGCTGTTGTTGCTAGTTTTTGGTTGCTCAATATCAGGTAATGGAGCCAGCATAATCAACGCAGCTAATATCGCTAACGCAATTGCCATTACAAAGTAAGGCGTTATTAAACGATTAGCCAATTCTTGCAACTGTAATTGCTTTTGAATGCTGTTCAAGTGGGCGAGAGCTTCAGGGCTAAAGCTGGCAATGTCGCTAAATACAATCGCAGAGAAGAGCAATGGAGCAACCACACCTGCGCTCTTATTGAGAATACCCATGATGCTAATGCGTACGGCTGCCGTGTCTTTAGAACCAATTAGCACGATGTAAGGATTCGCAGCGGTTTGTAATAAGGTGAGGCCGCTTCCTAAAGTAAATAAGGCAACCAAAAATAACCAATAAGCCTGAATTTGTGCGGCAGGAATAAACAACAACGCGCCAAATGCCATGGTGCCTAAACCAAATGACATACCATGCTTATAACTAAATAATTTCAATATCTTAGCGCTCGGCAGTGCCATGACGGTATAGGCGATATAAAACACCAATGTCACCATGTAAGCTTCAATATGGTTGAGATCACAGACCATTTGTAGAAATGGAATCAAAGATCCATTGAGCCAAGTTATAAAGCCAAATAAGAAAAACAAACCACCTATGATCAACATAGGTAGTAATTGTGTACGGTTGGTGTGTTCTGTTTGCTCTAATAGTGAGCTTTGTGTTGTCATTTTTGTCACCAATAAGTTAACGGTAGATTAATGATAAAACATTTTTCGTAAGTTTTGAAAGTTTTATTTTATTTCGAAACTAAGCTTGGCTTTGAAACTGTAAATTGTGTAATATTGAACTACGAATTTGAAAGCAGCTATATAAACAACAGGCCAGCTATGCTAACCACAATAGAAAGAAGACAAAAAATCGTTCTGATGACCGAGGAAAATGGCAAAGTAAATGTTAAAGATCTTGCGAAAACTTTTGATATTTCTGAGGTTAGTATTCGCCATGATCTTAACGAACTGGGCAAGCGTGGTCTGGTTGTTCGTTCTCGCGGCGGCGCAATTGCTTGTGATAAATTGGTCAAAGAGTTATCAGTTAAAGATAAGCATAACGAAAATTATGCTGTGAAAGTTCTACTGGCAAAAGCTGTTGCAAATTTAGTTGATGATGGCGATTCACTAATTATTGATTCGGGCACCACAACCGAAGAAGTCGCGAAAGCATTGACCAACAAACAAGACTTAACCGTGATGACAAACGGCCTCAATATTGCACATGTACTGGCTGATATAGACGATGCCAATGTATTTATGCTGGGTGGGCAATTGCGCAAGAAATCAATGTCTTTTTACTCAAATGAAGTTGAACAAGCACTCAGTAAATATAATTTCAAAAAGGTTATTTTAGGAGTGGATGGCATAGATCCTGAAGCGGGGATCACCACCCATTATGAGCCTGAAGCAATGTTAAACCGAACAATGTGCACACGTGCAGATCAAGTGATTGCTGTAACTGATTCAAGTAAATTTGGTAAACGGGCTTTGTATAATGTATTACCACTAAAATCAATCGATGTGCTAGTAACCGATAAAAACATGCCAGCTGAATTTGTTGAGTCATTGGTTGCTTTGGGGATCGACGTAATCACTGTTTAGAGCTAGTAGCATACTGACAAATTACCTAAACCTTAAGGAGGTTATTATGGCAGGAATAAGTGTTTGGCAATTAGCTATTATTGCCGCAATTGTGGTGCTTTTATTTGGCACAAAAAAACTGTCACGGATCGGTGGTGACTTAGGGACATCAATTAAAGGGTTTAAACGTGCAATGCAAGATAAACCCAAAGACGAAGCCTGATAATCTTTGTCTCAAATAATGTTATTACCTTGCTCTGGGTCGCGAGATTGATCTGCTTGTTCGCGGATATCATCGGCATCACTGCTAACATCATCAAGGCTATGGTCGTCGAGTGATTTTGCTGTTTTTAGCTCTGCGCTTACATTATTGTTTGGCTGTTCGGTATCGTTTTCGCTATTTAAAATAATTCGCTCGCGAGCATCATCCGGCATGCTTATTTGCTCTGCTAAATAGGTATTGACCAGCTCTCGCATTAATTGTGAGGCCACTTTGATAGTACTGTGTTCGTTACTATTTACCCAAAAATAAATGGTTAGATTAAGAGTCGCTGAGCCTAATGAATTAATAAGTACTTGGCTTGGCGGATCATTAATAACAGCAGGGTTTTGATTAACCACTTTCATTGCTAATTGTTGGGCATAGCGAATGTCATTATCGTAGCCAATGCCAACATTAAAGTGGCCCCGCATTTTTGGGTTTGCGGTGAGGTTTTTAATAACGTTCTTATATACGGTCGCATTGGGAATTTGAATGTGATTGCCATCAAAATCAACCAAGGTGGTGGCGCGAGCCGTAACCTTTTTAACTACCCCTAAACGCCCATCTACTTCGATAACATCGTCAATACGAAAAGGGCGCTGCACACTAAGCAGCATACTTGAGATAAAGTTTTCGGCGATATCGCGAAAAGCAAAACCTAAAATAAGCCCGACTAAGCCAGTGCCACTCATAATCGCCACGGCAAAACTGGTGAGCCCTGCAAGACGCAAAAATAAGTACACGCCAAACAAGATAATAATAATGCTAAAAAAGCGCCTAGTCACCACATGCAAAAGTTTGCTTTCGCTCACAAAGCCAAGCGGTTTTATTAATAGATAAGATAAAGGGCGGGCCAACAAGTAACAGATAATGATGGCCGCAATACCAAGTGTCAGTGCAGGTAACATTTGCCATGCAGTATGTAAAAACTGCGTAATTTGAAAGTTTAAGTCTTGCCAAGATAAGCTTTCAGAAACTGTTTGAGATGCTATGGAAATTGATGCTTTTAAAACGTTAGCTAGTTGATTTTCAGTAAGTAAATAATAACTCATTGCACCGCTCCATGGATCTTTAAGTTGCTTCAATAAGTTTAGTTCAATGCAATTCAGGCGCCATAATTACTGGCAAGTTGTTTGCAGCATTGTACTTTTCACAGTCATTCTTTGGGTCACTTATGGCGAATGGTAACCGCGGTTTTCAAGCTCGTTCACCGATGGAAATCCCAATTCGAGGTTGGTGGGATATCAGTAAACGGGTTTATCACAACCTATCACAAGACAATTTATCTTTTGTAGCAGCAGGCGTGGCATTTTATGCTCTTTTAGCTATTTTTCCTGCTCTGGCAGCTATTGTATCCGTATATGCCTATTTTGCTTCTCCCACAGATATCCATGATCAGTTAGATAAGGTGATTGCGATATTACCTGCAAGTAGTCGTGACATCATTTTGCTTCAAGTTAGCGATATCACTCAGCAGTCAAATAAGGTATTGAGTGCAAGTGCCATAGGTACCTTGCTATTAACTATTTGGAGTAGCAGTAAAGGCTGCCAAGCACTTATTACCGCCTGTAATATTACTTATCATCAGCGTAATAAGCGTCAGTTCTTTATGGCATTAGTGGTGCGTTTTTTATTTTCTCTGGGTGCTATTGTAGTTGCGCTGGTGGCATTATTGATCATTGGTATCTTACCGATTGTACTCAACTTAGTTGGTTTAACAGAGCTTATCGACTTAATGATTCAGCTCATTACTTGGCCATTGTTAGCCATTATTTTTAATCTCGCTTTAGCGTTTTTATATCGTTATGCGCCTCATCGAACTCCAGCTAAATGGCGCTGGATCACGCCGGGCTCAATGCTTGCTACGTTAATGTGGATCATCGCATCAATTGGTTTTTCATATTATGTATCTCAATTTGCTAGTTATAACGAAACCTATGGATCGCTAGGTGGTGTGGTGATCATGTTGATGTGGCTTTATATCAGCGCATATATCATCATTTTTGGTGCGGCTATCAATGCTAGTACAGAGCAGCAAACTCTAGTTGATAGCACTATTGGGCCAGAAAAAGCTGTAGGGAAACGCGGCGCGATCGTGGCCGATAGATTGACAATTAAACAACGAGAAAATGAGCAATAAGACGCAGTCGAGTTACTCCTAGACTTGAGGTAACCCCTAGGCCCTAATTGACATTTTTAGAATTGACTTCTATTAAATATTTAATCCTAAAGTTCGATTTTGGTTTTTATGACTCGTACTGTGATTTTACGTATCAGTAGGTCAGAAAGTTAAATCTGCGATCTCTAGCTGTAATCATATTTATAGGTCATGAAATGCAAAAAGAGCTCCAACTTAATATTAAGCGTTTATCTTTACTTAATTTGGTTGCTGTAATTCTAGCTGGGTTAACGGCTTTGTCAGTTTATTTAATGTATGGCAGTTTAAAAACCATAGAGGCTGAAACTAAGGTTAGGTATCAGTCTTATATTTTGGCTGAGCAAGTCAGACAAAGTTCAGATCAATTAAGTTTAATGGCAAGGGCTTATACGGTAACAGGTAATGCTAAATTCTTAGGCTTTTTCAACCAAATTCTAGCTATTCGAAATGGTGAAGCTCCACGTCCAGAAGATTATCACCGCGTTTATTGGGATATGTTAATGCCTCATAACGGTAAGGCTCCATTTCCTGACGGTGAAAAAAAATCACTCCAAGTTATGCTAAATTCCATTGGTATAACAGATGAGGAGATGCAACAAATCCGGCTTGCAGAAAAAGCATCAAATGATTTAACAAAAATTGAGTACGCTGCTTTTCAAGCTTTAGCAAATAAACCTGACGAGAATATGGAAAAGGAGCAAATTGACGCGATTCTGAGTTTGTATAGTGATGATTACTTTTTGGCAAAGTCAGAAATAATGAGTCACATTAATAACTTTTTGTTTATGTTAGATTATCGAACCGAGCAAAATCTTCATACTGCGACGCGAGATCACTACTTGATGTCGCTTTTCTCTTTTTGCTGCTTTATTACCATTTTAATTGTGCTGTATTTTATTGGCCGTTTGCGCAAATCACTTAATCATTTATATGTGTCCTCACTTGAAGCTGAAGTGGCAGAAAAAACATCTTCTTTGACTGAGAAAAACGTGCAGCTTAAAGAATCTATGGATTTAATGGCAAAGACTCAAAAATACTTAATGGAAGCAGAAAAAACAGCAGCACTAGGTCGTCTAGTTGTTGGGGTAGCACATGAAGTCAACACGCCTGTAGGTATATGTATAACAGCTGTCAGTTACCTTGAAGATGAAAATAAAAAGATGGGAAAAGTGCTAGCTGATAAACGCGTTAGTAAAGGCTCACTTGAAAAATATGTACATACTTCAGAAGAAATTAGCTTATTACTTCATTCTAATTTAGATCGATTAGTTGAATTGATAACAAGCTTTAAACAAATTGCCGCTGATCAGCATTGTGATGAATTAAGGTTAATTAACTTGAATCCGCATCTGCATGATATTGTGATGTCGTTTAAGTCAGATTCTAAAAATAAAAATGTTGAGGTGATTTTTAACATACCCGATGATTTAAAAATTCAAAGTTACCCAGGAACATTTAATCACGTTATGACAAACTTGTTTTCAAATGTTTTTTTTCATGCGTTTGATGGGCAGATTGAAGGCGCAAAAATAGAAGTTTCAGCAAGTTTTAAACATAATAATGTTTTTATCAGTGTTAAAGACAATGGCTGCGGCATAAGCGAAGATATTCAAGATAAAATATTTGATCCTTTTTTTACTACTAAGCGTGTCCAAAAAAATACTGGTCTAGGGCTTTATGCTGTTATGAATTTAGTTACGCAAAAATTAAAGGGCTCGATTAGTTTCGAATCTGAAGAACAGACAGGCACCACTTTTTATTTAACTTTGCCAAATCTTCAAACTGAGCATGAAATAACGCAGAGCGATGATAAAGAACCTCTTTAGTATTCGCTTTTATAGAACGTTATATGCTTATTTTACTCATGGTTGTTAGTTAAAATAGCGCCTAAAATCACTTCATACAATTTACGGGAGTAAAGTTATGAAAGTGATTCAACAATTAAATAGCCATGCCACACAAGATGGTGATGGCGTAAACATCAGCCGTATTCCAGGTTTTGATGGCAAGTACTTAGACCCTTTCTTAATGATCGATGAGCTTAAATCCGATGATCATAGTGATTTTATGGGCGGCTTTCCTGCGCACCCTCACCGTGGTATCGAAACCTTTACTTATATTATTAAAGGTGGCTTTGAGCACCAAGATCAAATGGGTAACAAAAAAGCAATTCGTGCTGGCGATGTGCAGTGGATGAGTACCGGTTTTGGTGTGATCCACAGTGAAATGCCATTAGCAGATGCTAAAGAAGGTATGCATGGCTTTCAGATTTGGTTAAATATGCCAAGTGCCGAGAAGCTAAGAGCGCCGCGATATCAAGATACCACTGAAGCGCCAGTACCAACGACTCAAAATGAGCAAGGTGTTGAGCTAAAAGCATTAGCTGGAAGCTGGCAATTTGCCGATGAAGAGCAGGTATCTAGTTTACAAGACCTCGCAGCTGACGGCATGCTTGCTGATGTGACTTTACCGGCTGGTACGCAGTTTTATCATGCACCGCTTACACAAACTAAGGTGATGATTTATATCCATACTGGAGAAATTCATACTGAGCAAGGCGGACCAGTTAAAGCAGGTAGCTTATTGATTTTAGAGCCTGGCAGTGACATTGAGTTTAACTCGCAAACGGGTGCAGGGGCGTTAATTCTAGCCGGTGAGCCGCTTAAGCAACCAATCGCTCATATGGGCCCTTTTGTAATGACAACCCAAGCTGAGTTACAACAAGCAGTACGTGACTATCAGCTAGGTAAATTTGGCACACTATAGGAGGTTATTGTGGGATTACTAGTAAATGGCCAATGGCAAGATAAATGGTACGACACCGATAACAATCAAGGTGAGTTCAAACGTGAGGCAGCCCAGTTACGCAACTGGGTTACAGCTGATGGTAGTGTAGGGCAAAGCGGTGATGCGGGCTTTAAAGCTGAGAAAGATCGTTACCATCTATATGTCTCTTTAGCTTGCCCGTGGGCTCATCGCACTTTGATTTTTCGCCATTTAAAAGGCCTTGAAGATTATATCAGTGTGTCGGTTGTCAGTCCTGACATGCTAGAGCATGGCTGGACCTTTGATAAAGACAATCACAGCACCGGTGATGCACTTTTCGATAGCGACTTTATGCATCAAATTTATACGCGTAACAAAGCCGATTATTCAGGTCGTGTTACGGTTCCCGTGCTTTGGGATAAAAAAACGCAGCGTATTGTTAGCAACGAATCTGCTGAAATTATCAGAATGTTTAATAGCGCGTTTAATTCCCTAACAGGTAATGAACGCGACTTTTATCCGCAATCGTTACGTTCTGAAATTGATGAAGTTAATGAGTTTGTTTATCACAACATTAATAATGGGGTGTATCGTGCAGGCTTTGCGACAACGCAAGAAGCTTACACTGAAGCCTTTGATGATCTCTTTGCAGCTCTTGATAAAATTGAGCAACGATTATCAGCTAATCGTTATTTAGTGGGGGACACACTGACTGAGGCCGACTGGCGTTTATTTACCACCTTAATTCGCTTCGACAGTGTTTATGTGGGCCACTTTAAATGTAATTTGCGTACTATTGAGAGCTATCCGGCGATCAGCAACTATTTACGTGAGTTATATCAAATTGAAGGTGTAAGTAAGACCGTTGATTTTTATCATATAAAACGTCATTACTATTTTAGCCACACCATGATCAACCCAACTCAAGTTGTGCCAAAAGGGCCTGATATAGACTACGCTCGGTCTCATAACCGTGGTTAATAAACCTTGATAACTAACAGTTTAATGACTTGATTGAACTGTTAGTTATAACTATCCATGACCTTGCGGATAGTGTCGATGCCAAACATCACCTTTTGAATAAATGACTCAGAACTTTTCACTAAATTAAAATTAGGGTGCTGAGACCAAACTGCTTGCAGTTTGTCATCAAGCAATATGGCTTGCTGATCAGACTCGTTTCTGACTGGGTTATTAGAATGAATACTTTGCCCAGACTTCGCTGCTGTTTCAAAAAAGATCACTGCATCATATTTATCCAGCTCGGTATGTAGGTTGGTATTCAGACACTCAAAAAACTCATCTTGCTCACCGGGCCAGTAGGCAAGTCCATCTAAGCTACCACGATCGCAAAGCATTAAACGATCTGGGTGCATGGTTCGTTGAATATGTTCAAGGTGTTTTTGTAAGCTGAAGATAGCTTGTTGGTGAGCTTTGATCAGGTGAGTTGCATCACCACGTTCTATACCACCGCTGAACAGCATGGTCGCAGATTCTGGTACAACAACAATTTGATTAGAAAATTCACGTCTTAATAGATCGATGGCTGTTGTTTTACCACCGCCAGGGCCACCAGTTAGTACAATCCTTTTCTTCACCTTACATCCTCACAAATTGCTCGTTTGTGTTTAAGGTAATGAAAATAGGTGGCAAAGAGAAGTAAAAAGCAAACATTACATGATAATGATCACAACAAACGCAGTAACCAGCTGAAGCGGCTGACTTGTTTCAATTTACTGTCCTTGTGGTCTGAGTTATTAAGTGCTTCATAACCCATACCCGCAGTGAAGGCACTGGCAACACCCACTTTACTTACCGCAAAGCGTTTTAAACGGTATTTGAACGCTTGATGGTGTTGACGTTTAAGCTCATCTTGTAAATCCATTTGCTGGCTTAGCTTAGTTACTCTGTGTTGCGGTTTATTAATAAAATAATCAATTAACATCATTCATCCTTACTAATATTCAATAATTGACGAATACTTTTTAGCGTATGATCAAAACCTATTTTACTGCTGACATAACCAATGTTCTTCCAAAGCCATGCAAGACAAAGCAATTGTAATGCAATCAGTGAAATAGCGGCTAACCACAATGATTGGCTAAAGCTGAATATCGCGATACCGACAGTAGCAAGTAAACCAGCCCAAAGTAACACTAAACCACCGGCAAAACAGACAAGTAGTATAATAGTTAAGGCGAGTGAACGTGTTGATAAGCGCCACTCCGCAGCTGCAAGCTTTTTGCAAGTCCCAGTTTGTTTGCGATAGTCAATATATAGCTGTTTGCCGTAGTCAGATAGTTTAGCAAGGTGATCTTGCCACTGATCAGCGTTTAATGGCTGATCAGTGGCATCTTGCGTTTTCTCATCTGTAGATTGAGAAGTTTGCATAACAATTACTTACGACGAATAAGTGCAGTTACTAACATGCCTGCAGCAAATGCAATACCTGCTGTTGCAAGTGGGTTTTCTGATGCAAGTTTACGAGTTTTACCACTGTATTCATTAATTTTAGCGCGTGCTATTGCTTGCTTTTCCGAAAGCGTTTGAGCAGAGCTAGATGCACCCTGACGTACACTATGTTCAGCACTAGCAGCGCGTGTTGATAATGCATCTACTGCGTGGTGAGCTGCCTCTGTCGCTTTTTCTGTGAATGGCGCCTCTACTTGAGCCGCGTTCGAGTTTGCACTGTTACTTGTTGCCGTGCTTGAATTCGATTTTGAAGTTGCGGTAGTCATAATCATTCCTTAAAAATTGCCATTTAATTGGTGATTAATTCATCGCAACCTTCATACCAAAATATAAAATCAATAATTTTCAATTGTTTATTCTTTTTATTGCGTTCTTGGTTAGTGGTTTTTCGTAACTCTTGCAGGGTGATTAAGTAAAAATTACAGAATAAGATAATTTTGTAATTGTTCATTGGTTATTCATTAACCATTTTTCCCCATTAGATTGCCAATAAAATTGGAAAAAAAATTTTTTTCTATGTTTTCCACTTTTTCCCACGTAATTCAGAGGCTTTGCTTGAGGCCTTATTTTTTCTGGCTTTAGAAGGCACTGAAGATGATCTAGTTACTTGACAAAATAGCTTGTCAAGCCCTAAACTGGAGCACTGTGGTAAAAAGTGGTTTTTAGTGGATCAAATTGGATCAGAGATAGTCAGTTACAATAAATAACCTAATTTAAGGCATGTTATGTTTCGGGGTGCGAGCTCACTGAGTTTGGATGATAAAGGACGTTTTGCGGTACCAACTAAGTACCGAGATGCGATCTTGTCTGAAGATCAGGGAACGGTTATTTGCACTGTTGCTTTAAACGAGCCCTGCTTGTGGTTATACCCGTTAGCCGAGTGGCTTGAAATAGAAGAGCGACTATTAAAAATTTCAAATATGAATCCACGCGCTCGCCGCATGCAACGAATGTTGCTCGGCAATGCCACAGAATATCAATTAGATAAAAATGGCCGAATTTTGCTGGCACCTTCGTTACGAGCCCATGCAGAACTAGGAAAAAAAATCATGTTGGTTGGCTTGATGAACAAGTTCGAAATTTGGGATGAAGATCGTTGGCATGAACAAATGCGCCAAGATACTGAAATTGAACGCCTAGGCGATTTTGAGGCGAATCCTGAGTTCGATAACTTCTCACTCTAACGGCACAAAGAAAAAGGCAAATAATAGCTAATGACAGCGCAATTTGAACATGTCTCTGTACTGATGGACGAAACCATAGATGCTTTGGATATTAAACCTGAAGGCATTTACATGGATGGCACATTTGGTCGCGGTGGGCACTCGGGGCAAATTCTTGCGCGTTTAAGTGAACAAGGTCGCTTACAGGCGATTGATCAGGATCCACAAGCTATTAAAGCCGCCGAAAAATTTGCCGATGATGCGCGTTTTTCAATTGCTCACACTCGTTTTTCAAACCTAAAAGCGGTTGCTGAAGATAACGATTTAATCGGTAAAGTTGACGGTATTTTGTTGGATATCGGTGTTTCTTCACCACAGCTTGATGATGCTGAACGCGGTTTTAGTTTTATGAAAGATGGCCCACTTGATATGCGTATGGATCCAACCAGTGGTCGCAGTGCTGCACAATGGCTAGCTGAAGCTGAACTAGAAGATATCACGCATGTGATTAAAACCTATGGCGAAGAAAAATTTGGTCGTCGAATTGCTCATAAGATCATTGAAACACGTGAGCACACTGCAATCACAAGTACTAAGCAGCTTGCTGATTTAGTCGATGAAGCTGTGCCAGTTAAAGATAAGCACAAACACCCAGCTACACGCACATTCCAAGCGATCCGTATTTATATCAATAGTGAGCTTGAAGAAATTCAAACTGCATTGCAAGCCGCTGTTGAGGTTTTAAAACCAGGGGGACGTTTAGTGGTTATTTCGTTCCACTCGTTAGAAGATCGCATTGTTAAGCAGTTTATTAAAAAACAGAGTAAGGGAGAGGCGATACCCAGAGGTCTGCCTTTGACGGACGCACAAATAAACAAAAACCTGACGTTAAAGGCAGTGGGTAAAGCCATTAAGCCAAGTAAGGCGGAGATTGAAGCAAACCCGCGTTCACGTAGTTCAGTGTTAAGGGTTGCGCAGAGGTTGTAATGAAAGCTAAAGCGACACATCGCCAACCTAATTTATTTACAGAAATTTTCAAAGGCCTAGGAGCTAATAAGCTGACCTTGGCCTTGTTGGTTGTGATCCTCGCATCTAGTTTGAGTGTGGTTCAGGTGACGCATCTAGCGCGTCAGCAATTGATTGAACAAGACAAATTATTGCAAGAGCGTGATGAGCTCGATCTTGAGTGGCGTTACTTGCTCGTAGAAGAAGAGTTTTATTCACAGCATGCGCGCATTGAAGAAGTCGCGACTATGCAATTAGAAATGAAACGGCCAACTAGCCAAGACGAACAGGTGGTAATACTGCGATGAGAAGCAGAGGGAAAAAGCCAACAAATACCTTAATCACATGGCGTTTTTTGCTGGTGTGCTCAGTGGTGTTTTTAGTCTTTATGACGCTGGTTGCGCGTGCCGCTTTTTTACAGGTTATTGAACCAGATAAAGCGCGTTCTGAAAGTGATAAACGAACTGTGCGTGTTGAAAAACAACATGTGCAACGTGGCATGATCTTCGATCGCAATGGCAAAGAGTTGGCGGTCAGCGTACCTGTGGTAAGTGTGTATGCGGATCCGAAAGCGCTGCATAAATCACTGATCAGTAAGGTACTGCGTCAAGCTAGAAAAAATGGTGAAGATCAACAAGCACTGGCTGAAAATACGGTTGAGTTAGATAAACGTATTGCCGCTTATTACAATAATGATATTCGCTGGCGTGAACTTGCGGATGTATTACGCATTGACCCAAGTAAAGTTAACTCTCGCCTTCGTGATAATCCAAAGCGTCGTTTTGTCTACTTAAAACGTCAGGTTACCCCTGCTGTTGCTAACTATATTGGTGATCTTCGTTTACCAGGTATCCACTTACTTGATGAGTCAAAACGTTATTACCCTGCCGGTGAAGTAACAGCCCATGTTATTGGATTTACTAACATTGATGGTCATGGTATTGAGGGAATCGAAAAGCTTTACGAAAAGGCGTTAACGGGTGTTGAAGGTCAGCGCACCATTCGTAAAGATGCCCAAGGCCGTGAAGTAGAAGTGCTTGATGAGCGTGAACGTGTTGAGCCTGAAAACATTCATTTAAGTATTGATCAGCGCATTCAAGCGATTGCTTATAAAGCAGTAAAATCAGCAGTTCTAACCTATAAAGCTACTTCGGGTTCAGCCATGGTTGTTGATGTTAAAACCGGCGAAGTATTAGCTATGGTGAATAGCCCATCGTTTAACCCTAATAACTTAAACGATGCTGCACCGCATAAGCGTCGTAACCGTGCTATCACCGATTTGTTTGAGCCAGGCTCTACTGTTAAGCCACTAGCCATTTTAGCTGGTTTAGACTACGGCGCAATTCAACCGGATTCAATTATTGATACTTATCCTGGCTGGATGCGTGTGGGTGGCAGCCTTGTGCAAGATACCCGTAACCATGGTGAGATGACCTTAAGAGAAATCTTAAAGTATTCAAGTAATATGGGTGTAACTAAGGTCAGTCAAGAAGTACCAAAAGACTATTTTGTAGGGCTTTACCAAAAGGTGGGGTTTGGCAGTGATAGTGGTACAGGCATGGTTGGTGAAAGCAGCGGTTTATTTTACCCAAATCGACGCTGGTCAGATCATGAAATTGCTGCATTATCATTTGGTTATAACTTAGCTGTAAGTACCGCTCAAATGGCGCGTTTTTATGCCATGTTAGGCTCTGGTGGCGTTATGCGCCCGCTAACAGTTCTTAAACAAGAGTCAGTGCCAGAGGGTGAACGTATTTTCCAACAAAAAGACGTTGAAGCGGTTGTTCACATGATGGAAAGCGTATTCGAAAAAGGTGGTACTGCACAAAAAGTTCATGTTGATGGCTATCGTGCTGCTGCGAAAACAGGTACCTCTAAGAAAGCCGCTGTGGGCGGGTATGGTGACGAATATGTTGGCTATTTTGCTGGTATTGCGCCAGCGAGTAACCCACGTTTAGCGGTAGTAGTAATGATTAATGAACCGGGTGGAGATGTTTATTACGGCGGTGCGACGGCAGGCCCTGCATTTGCAGAGATTGTCTCCAATGCCTTAAGAATTCTAAACGTTGCACCGGACAAAGATGCGGTTGCGTACGTAGAAGGCAAAGATAACGATGCGTGATTTAAAACCGATTCTTAATCAAATTGATGTTGAGGCCAATAGTTTATTGGTTAACCAACTACGTCTTGATAGTCGAGATGTAAAAGCTGGCGATGTGTTTGTCGCCATTAAAGGCCATCAGCTTGATGGCGGACAGTTTATTGACAAAGCCATTGAAAATGGTGCGGTGGCAGTTATTGCTGACCGTTTATGTGAGTTCGAAAGTGAGTTTGAACCACTTTACTTAGTTACCGATTTAGCGAAAAAGCTGCCAGCACTTGCAGCAGCTTTTTACCAGCAACCATCAAAGCAGCTTGATTTAGTGGGTGTGACAGGCACCAATGGCAAGTCAACAACCACAGCAATGATTGCGCACTTAGCACAGCACTGTCATAAACGCGCAGCAGTGATAGGTACGCTCGGTTATGGGCATCCTGATAATCTAACTGAGCTTGCAAACACCACGCCATCGAGCGTTGATTTACAGCGTATTTTATCTGAGCTTGTCGCAGAGCAGAATGATGTTGTGGCCATGGAAGTCTCATCTCATGGTTTAGTGCAGCATCGCGTTGATAATTGTCAGTTTAAAGCAGCAGTATTTACTAACCTTACACGCGATCACTTAGATTATCACGGCACCATGGATGCTTACGCTGATGCCAAGTTAATGTTAATGCGTGACCATATGCCAAAGCTTGTGGTGCTTAATCAAGATGATGCTCAAGTTGAAGCATGGTTAGAAAAATACGACTTCAATAATCTAATTTGTTACGGCCATAAAAACCTCACGCCTGAAAATGCGCGTTTTGTTTATTTTAGCGATGTAACTTATGATAACAGCGGTATTTCGGCGAAGTTTGATACCAGCTGGGGGCTAGCCGAAGTTAATTGCACACTGTTTGGCGAGTTTAACTTATATAATTTAGCCGCTGCTATGGCCACTTTATTAGGTATGGGTTACCCACTTGATTTACTCGTTGAAGGATGTAAGTCATTGCAGCCTGTTGCTGGGCGCATGCAGGCATTTAGTGCGCCAGGTCAACCGACTTGTATTGTTGATTATGCCCACACTCCTGATGCATTAGCACTGGCATTACAAGCATTGCAAAAGCACGTTTCAGGTGGCGTTAGCTGTGTGTTTGGCTGTGGTGGTGACAGAGACAAAGGCAAGCGCCCTATGATGGCAAAAGCAGCTGAAGGCAATGCAGACCGTATTATTGTCACCAGCGATAACCCAAGAAGTGAAGACCCTGACGCTATTATCGCTGATGTGGTTGCGGGGCTTAAGCAGCCTGAACGCGCACATTGTGAAGCAGACCGCGCGCAGGCTATTAGTTATGCCATTTCGCAAGCGAGTGCTGATGATGTCATCCTTATTGCGGGCAAAGGTCACGAAGATTATCAAATTATTGGCGACCAACGAATCGACTTCTGCGATCGTCAATATGTACAACAACAATTAAAAGAAAAATCGCAAGGGGCGCAGTTATGATCCCTATGGATTTTGATTGGCTAGCTAAAGTTCTAGCAACCGATTACCAAGGTGGTAATCAAACGGTAAAAAATATTAACACTGACACCCGTACTTTGTGTGACGGTGAAGTGTTTTTAGCGCTACAAGGGCCTAATTTTGATGGCCATAAATTTGTTGCGCAAGCAAAAGAAAAAGGCGCGACAGCTGCTATTGTAGCGCGCCCTGTTAATGTCGATATTGTGCAGTTTGTGGTTAGTGACACACGTATTGCGCTAGGTCACATCGGCGCAGCTGTGATGGCACAGGTTGCACCGAAAACAATTGCTATTACTGGTAGCGTGGGTAAAACGACCGTAAAAGAAATGTGTGCGGCGATTTTATCTGGTCATGGTGAAGTACTAGCAACAAAAGGCAACTTTAATAATGACATTGGCGTACCACTCACGTTATTACGCCTTGAACCACAACACCAATATGCGGTGATTGAGTTAGGTGCAAACCACATTGGTGAAATTGCTTACACCGTTGCAATGACGAAACCTGATGTTGCTGTGGTATGTAATGTTGCAGCTTCTCACTTAGAGGGCTTTGGCTCATTACAAGGTGTAGCAACGGCCAAAGGCGAAATCTATGATGGCTTAAAGCCTGATGGTGTTGCCGTAGTTAATTGCGACAGCGATTATGCCGATTTTTGGCTTGATAAATTAACTAATCGCAACGTAAAACGTTTTTCTACTAGCCAACAATTAGATTATTGGGCAGAAGATGTGGTGCTTGATGAACAAGCGCGCGCTTCTTTTGTGCTTTGCAATAAAGATAAAAAAGTACCTGTCACTCTGGCATTACCGGGCAAGCATAATATTGCTAATGCGTTAATAGCCACCGCCTTAACCACTGAGCTCGGTGTAAGTCTCGAAAGTGTCGCATCGGCGCTGGCAACCATGGGTGAAGTTAAAGGTCGTGTAAACGTCCTTAAAGTGTCAGACACATTGACGGTGATTGATGATACCTACAACGCGAATGTGCAATCGGTTAAAGCGGCAATTGATTTGTTAAGTGATATGCCGGGGCGTCGTATTTTTGCGTTAGGTGATATGGGGGAGCTTGGTGAAGAAGCGCGTTTTTATCATCAACAAGTCGGTGAATATGCACAGCAAAAAGGCATAGATGAGCTTTACAGCCTAGGTGTATTAAGTAAATCAGCCAGTGATGTATTTGAAAAGCCAAACCGCCACTTCTCAAGCCGTGAACAATTATTACAACAATTACAAAGTGAACTTGCTCAATCGACGCAAAAAACCACTGTTGTTGTAAAAGGTTCGCGCAGTTCTCGTATGGAGCTTGTGGTCACAGATTTAGTAAATAGCCAGCAAAATGGCAATAATGGAGTATCGTCATGTTAGTTTGGCTGGCAGAGTATTTAACACAATATTACAGTGGCTTTAATGTTTTTTCTTACCTAACGCTGCGCGCAATTTTAGGTATTTTAACAGCGCTACTTATCTCACTTTATTTTGGTCCTAAGCTAATTCGTGCATTGCAAAAAATGCAGATTGGTCAAGTGGTTCGTCACGATGGTCCAGAATCTCACCTATCTAAAAAAGGTACGCCAACTATGGGCGGCATTTTGATTTTAGGGGCGATTTTTACCAGCACATTACTGTGGGCAGACCTTTCAAATAAATATGTTTGGGCAACCTTATTTGTCGTGGGCTCGTTAGGTGTGGTTGGTTTTATTGATGACTACCGTAAAGTGATCCGCAAAGACCCTAAAGGGTTAATTGCTAAATGGAAATACTTTTGGCAATCAGTGATTGCGTTAGTGGTTGCCAGCGCACTTTATTTTACCTCGCAGCAAGGCAGCGAAACCTCGTTAGTTGTGCCGTTTTTTAAAGACGTGCTACCACAGCTAGGGTTGTTTTATATCGTGATGACTTACTTTGTAATTGTAGGTACGTCGAACGCGGTAAACCTAACAGATGGCCTTGATGGTTTAGCGATTGTGCCAACCATTTTAGTGGCGGCAGCACTCGCCATTATTGCTTATTTAACAGGTAACGTTAATTTCTCAAGCTACCTACATATTCCGCATTTACCGCTCGCCAGTGAGCTTGTGGTTGTGTGTACAGCAATTGTGGGAGCTGGACTTGGTTTCTTATGGTTTAACACCTACCCAGCACAGGTATTTATGGGTGATGTAGGTTCATTAGCACTTGGTGGTGCACTGGGTATTATTGCGGTGCTGGTTCGTCAAGAACTGGTACTTATCATCATGGGTGGTGTGTTTGTAATGGAAGCATTGTCGGTGATTTTACAAGTAGGCTCATACAAATTACGTGGTCAACGTATTTTTAGAATGGCGCCTATTCACCACCATTATGAATTAAAGGGGTGGCCTGAGCCGCGCGTAATTGTGCGCTTTTGGATTATTTCAATCGTGCTAGTGCTTGCTGGCCTTGCGACATTGAAGATCAGGTAAATGACAGTAATTAACGAGATTAAAAACAAACAAATTTCAGTGCTCGGACTCGGTGTAACCGGTCTGGGCATTGTGCGTTTTTTATTATCTCAGAATATTAAGCCAATTGTTGTTGATAGCCGCACAGCGCCGCCGGGTGCTGATTGGCTAAATGAGCATGCCAGTGAGCTAACGACTCACTTTGGTGATTTAGAACAGGCAGACTTAGCCAGCAATGACATTATTATTATCAGCCCAGGTTTAAGCCTCGCGACACCCGCTGTAGCAAAAGCGATTGATGCTGGTGTTGAAGTGATTGGTGACGTGGAGCTTTTTGCCCGTTTGACCGATAAACCAATTGTTGCGGTGACAGGTTCAAATGGTAAGTCGACAGTGGTCACATTGGCGTTTGAAGTACTGAAAGCGGCCGGTTATAAAGTTGGCCTTGGTGGCAACATTGGTACTGCGGTACTTGATTTACTATCGCAAGACTATGATGTGTATGTACTTGAACTGTCGAGTTTTCAACTTGATACCACGCATAGCTTAAAAGCGAAAAGTGCCTGTGTGTTGAATGTGAGTGAAGACCACCTCGATCGTTATTCAAGTTATCAAGCATACATAGACTCTAAACAAAGTATTTATAATGGCTCAGAGCTTGCTGTAGTTAATGCCATTGATGTGGCAACACACACTGCAAAGCAGCCCCAAGTAAGCTTTGCGCTCGCCAATGCAGATTTTGCCTTGGTTGAACATCAAGGCGAACAACACTTTGCAGCACACGGTAAACCAGTATTACCAGCAAGCTGCTTAAATGTTGTTGGTTCACACAATCAACAAAACGCTTTAGCGGTGATGGCATTACTGAGCCCGTTTGATATTGCTAAAGAGTATTACCAGCAAGCGTTTAGTGCTTTTACTGGGCTTGCACACCGTTGCCAGTTTGTCGCTGAAATTAATGGAGTGAAATACTTTAACGACTCAAAGGCGACCAATGTAGGTGCAACTATCGCTGCGATTGAAAGCTTAGCTGATCAAGCAAAGCAATTGGTTGTGATTGCCGGTGGTGATGCAAAGGGGGCTGATTTAGATGCCTTAAAGCCATACTTAAACAACAAAGTGAAAGCGCTTATTTGTTTTGGTAAGGATGCTAAAGCTCTCGTAGCATTAACCGAAAAAGGCCACCTAACCACCAACATGCATGAAGCTGTGCAACTAGCAAAACACTTAAGCAGCAGTGGCGATATCGTTTTATTAGCACCTGCATGTGCCAGCATTGATATGTACAACAATTACATGCAACGTGGTGATGATTTTGCGCAGTGCGTATTGGCGGAGGCAGTATGATTGCATTTGCTGACATCCGTGACGCATTAACACCAAAGCAATCGCCACAGCTTTATGATGTGCCGTTATTGTATTGCATGTTGATGTTGATTGGCGTTGGCTTTGTGATGGTAACCAGTGCCTCTATGCCAACAGCAGAGCGATTATTTGATAATCCGTATCACATTATTATTCGCCACGGCATGTTCTTAATTATGGGCTTTTTCTTATTTTGGATTGCCACAAATGTGCCTATGGATTGGTGGAAGCGCAGTAACGCCTATTTATTGTTGCTGGGTTTAGGTTTGCTGGTTTTAGTGCTGATTGTTGGCCGTGAAGTGAACGGTGCAAAGCGCTGGATACCCATTGGCCCTGTGGGCTTTCAGGTTGCTGAAGCCGCCAAGTTGTATTTCTTTAGCTATATTGCCGGTTACTTGGTACGTAAACGTGAAGAAGTACAAGAGAACTTAAAAGGTTTTTTCAAGCCATTAGCTGTATTTGGTGTGTATGCATTTTTGATTTTGATGCAACCAGACTTAGGGACCGTAGTTGTACTGTTTGTGACGACAGTTGGTTTGTTGTTTTTAGCGGGGGCTAAGTTATGGCAGTTTTTTGGCCTTATTTTAACGGGTATTGCTGCCGTGGTAGTGCTAATTATCGCTGAACCATACCGTATGGCCCGTGTCACAGGCTTTTTAGAGCCGTGGGAAGATCCATTCGGTAAAGGTTATCAGTTAGTGCAATCGCTAATGGCATACAGCCAAGGTGGTTGGTTTGGTCAAGGCTTAGGAAATAGCGTGCAAAAACTGCAATATCTTCCTGAAGCACATAATGACTTTATCTTTGCAGTGATTGGTGAAGAGCTTGGCTTTTTTGGCGTATTAAGTATTTTGATTGTGCTTGCTGTGTTTGTATTCAGAGCCCTGTTAATTGGTCAAAAAGCATTGAAATGCGGCAAAGAGTACGAAGGCTATTTTGCTTTTGCTATTGGTATCTGGTTTGCGTTTCAAACCATGGTAAATGTTGGCGCAAGTGCGGGTATTTTGCCAACCAAAGGTTTAACACTGCCGTTTGTTTCTTACGGTGGCTCTAGTTTATTAATTATGACCATAGCAACAGGTGTACTTTTGCGAATAGATTTTGAGACAAAAATGGCAACTAAGCAGGCAACCTCTCGAGGAGGTAAGCGATGAGTAAAAAATTACTTGTTGTTGCAGGCGGTACTGGTGGTCATATTTTCCCGGGTATTGCAGTTGCCGATTTTTTAAAACAGCAAGGTTGGCAGGTTAGCTGGATTGGCACGCCTGACAGAATGGAAGCAACGGTAGTACCTAAGCACAACATTGAGATTGATTTTATCAATGTGAAAGGTGTGCGTGGCAATGGTATTAAACGTTTGGTCAAGGCACCATTTATGGTGATGAATGCCATTTTTCAAGCACGCAAAATTTTAAAAGCACAAAAGCCCGATGTTGTTTTAGCTATGGGTGGTTATGTGACTGGACCTACGGGCATTGCAGCAAAGAGCTTAGGTATTCCTTTGGTTATTCATGAGCAAAATGCCGTTGCAGGCATGAGTAATCGTTGGCTAGCAAAGTTTGCCAATAAAGTTTTAGCTGCTTTTCCATCGGCTTTTGCAAAAGAACAATGCGAAGTGGTGGGTAACCCAGTGCGAGCAAGTGTCGCTAATGTTACTGTAAAGCAAACAGCGACACCGATTAATGTGCTAGTAGTTGGCGGTTCACTCGGTGCGCAAGTTCTTAATGAGACTTTACCAGCTGTATTCAGTGAACTTTCAGCGCTAACAACGCTTAATATATGGCACCAAACAGGTAAAAATAATGAACCGAATGTGACTGCCAGCTATCAACGGTTAGGGTTAACTGAAAATAGTAAAGTCGCTGAATTCATTGATGATATGGATAGCGCATATCAATGGGCTGATTTGGTAATTTGCCGAGCTGGTGCATTAACGGTGAGTGAGATTGCGGCAGCCGGAAGAATGGCCTTATTTGTGCCTTTTCCGCATGCTGTCGATGACCATCAAACTGCCAATGCAAAGTATTTAGTGACTGAGCAAGCTGCGTTAATTATGCAGCAAAGTGAGTTTAACCAAGCGGCGGTTGTTGAGTTATTAACGCCTTACGTAAATGCACCAGAAAAAATTTCAACAATGGCAAGTAAAGCAAAACAGCTTGCTATTTTAGATGCCACAGCCAATGTTGCAAAACGCTGTGAGCAACTAGCAGATAGAAGAGATTAGTAGTGAAAGAAAGCACGATGAAAGAAAACAACACTCGTCCTGCGATGCGTCGTATAGACACCATCCACTTTGTGGGTATTGGTGGCGCAGGCATGGGTGGTATTGCCGAAGTACTTGCTTTTGAAGGCTACCGCATCACAGGTTCAGACATTGCGCACAGTGCGATGACTGAGCGCTTAATACAAGTGGGTGCAGAAGTATTTATTGGTCATGATGAGAACAATGTAAAAGATGCCAGCGTTGTCGTGGTATCAAGTGCGATTAACGAGCAAAATCCTGAGATTAAAGCAGCAAAAGCGGCACGTATTCCAATTGTTCGCCGCGCCGAAATGTTGGCAGAATTAATGCGCTTTCGCCACGGTATTGCTGTAGCGGGCACTCATGGTAAAACAACAACAACCAGTTTAATAGCAAGTATTTATGCACAAGCGGGCCTTGATCCAACCTTTATTATTGGTGGCTTGTTAAACAGCGCTGGAAGTAATGCCAAGGTCGGTAAAAGCGACTTTTTAATTGCAGAAGCTGATGAGAGTGATGCGTCATTCTTACACTTACAGCCTATGGTGTCGGTGATCACGAATATTGAAGAAGATCACATGGATACATACGGCGGTAGCTTAGAAAAAATGAAAGACACGTATGTTGATTTCATTCATAACTTACCGTTTTATGGTTTAGCTGTCGTGTGTATTGATTCTGAGGTTGCAGCGGAGTTGATCCCTCGCTTTGGACGCCCTGTGATTACCTATGGTGAGTCGGCAGAAGCTGATTACCGCATGGTTGATTTTAGCCAAACAGCGAATACTTGTTCATTTAATGTTGTAAATAAGCAAGGTGAAAGCCTAGCCGTTACGCTTAATATGCCGGGTAAGCACAATGCGCTTAACGCGACAGCTGCGATTGCGGTGGCTAAAGATCAAAACATAGCTAACCATGCAATTTTAGAAGCGCTGACAAAATTTGAAGGCGTAGGCCGTCGTTTTCAGCATTATGGAAGCTTTGAGAATGAACGCGGTAATGTGATGTTAGTTGATGATTATGGTCATCACCCATCAGAAGTTGCAGCAACAATTGCGGCGGTTCGTGAAGGGTGGCCAGATAAACGTTTAGTGATGATTTATCAGCCGCACCGTTATAGTCGAACCCGTGATTTATACGAAGACTTTGTCAAAGTACTGGCTGATGTTGATCAGTTATTACTCCTTGATGTGTACTCAGCGGGTGAAGAGCCAATTGTGGGGGCCGACAGCAAGAGTTTATGTCGTAGTTTACGCCAGCGTGGTAAAGAACCATTACATATTGCCAACAGCTCCGAGCTTGCTGGTGTTCTTGCCAGTACACTGCAAGATAATGATTTAGTTTTAACACAAGGCGCTGGTAACATTGGCCAGTTAGTGAAAAAGTTAGCAGCAACCGAGTTGTCTATTGAACAACTAAAGCAGGTAAACGTATGAGCCAGTTAAGTGACAAATTTGGCAAAGTAGCGGTACTTTTTGGTGGCACATCTGCCGAACGAGAAGTCTCTCTTAAATCAGGCCAAGCTGTATTGAATGCTTTGCAAAGTGCTGGCGTTGATGCCATTGCTTTTGATCCGAAAGATCAGCCGCTATGGCAATTAAAAGAGCTAAACATTGAACGTGTGTTTATTGCTCTGCATGGTCGTGGTGGCGAAGATGGCACTATTCAAGGTGCACTTGAATTTATGGGTATCCCATATACTGGCAGTGACGTTTTAGGTTCTGCGCTTGCGATGGATAAAGTGCGTTGTAAGCACTTATTTAAAGCAATGGGGCTAAGCACAGCACCTTACACTGTTGTTGATAGCCGCCATGAGTTTGATAGCCAAGCGATTATTAATGAATTTGGTAAAGTGATGGTAAAACCCTCACATGAAGGCTCAAGCATTGGTATGGCAGAAGCAAGCAGCGCTGAGCAACTCGATGCGGCGCTTAACGCTGCATTTAAGTTTGATAGCCAAGTGCTTGTTGAGCAATGGATCACTGGCCGTGAATTTACTGTTGCTGTACTTGGGCAAGATGTTCAGCCTGTCATTGAGATGACGACGCCAAATGGCTTTTATGACTATCAAGCTAAGTATCAATCGAATACAACTCAGTATCATTGCCCTGCAGATATATCCGCGCAAGAAACTGAATTGTTGCAAGATATGGCATTAAAAGCATTTGATTTAGTGGGTGCAAGTGGTTGGGGGCGTGTTGATGCGATGCGTGATCAGCAAGGTAACTTTTACTTATTAGAAGTAAATACGGTACCAGGCATGACAGAAAAGTCTTTAGTGCCCATGGCAGCGAAAGCGAATGGTGCAAGCTTTGAGCAATTAGTTGTTCGCATTTTGGAGCAAACCCTTTAATATGCATCCTTTTTTAGAAAAAGCGCAACAATTAAAACAACAACTAAATTGGTCGTTGATTTTTGGTGTGAGCTTTTTTCTAGTCGTGATTTTTGCATTAGTAAAAATCACGACAGGCGTCTCAGATTGGTTGGTAGAAAACAAAGACGCACAAATAAAGCATTTATCAGTACTTGGACAGCCCCAATATACTGATGAAAAAGCAATTATTGGTGCAATAAAAAAAGCCGACTTATCGAGTTTTTTTGAATTAGACGTAAAACATGTGCAACGCTTAGTACAAAGCTTGCCGTGGGTGGCAACGGCATCGGTCAGAAAGCAATGGCCAGATACCCTGCAAGTATATGTTGTTGAACATCAAGCTGTAGCTCATTGGAACAGTGATATGCTGTTAAACCAAGCAGGCGAAGTGTTCCAAGCAAGTAGTGATAAATTACCCACAAGCTTGCCACAATTATACGGCCCTGAAGGCAGTGAGATTGAGGCGTGGACAGCATTTAGTCAATTTCAAGAAATGCTCAAAGTGAATAACTTAGAGCTGACTAGTTTAGCGCTTTCTGAGCGCTTTTCGTGGCAGTTATGGCTTGATAACGGCATTCGCCTGAACTTAGGCCGCAAAGAAAAAGCAAAGCGTGTACAGCGTTTTATTGACGTGTATCCGCGCATGGAACAACGTGCAGATGCACAAATCGATGTTGTTGATTTACGGTATGATACCGGTCTTGCAGTGAGCTGGAAGCCAGTGCAAGAAGAGCAATTAGAAAATAAGAGTAAGGCATGACCAAGTCAGCAGAAAGAAACCTAGTGATTGGATTAGACGTTGGCACATCGAAAGTTGTGGCCACCGTTGGTGAAATCACCGCAGATAACAAACTAAGCATTGTGGGTGTTGGCAGCCAAGTATCGCATGGTATGGATAAAGGCGGCGTTAACGACCTTAACCTTGTTTCTGAATCGATTCGTCGAGCTATAGATGAAGCTGAGCTAATGGCTGATTGCCGTATTAGCTCTGTTTATTTAGGGATTTCTGGAAAACATATCCAGTGCCAAAATGAAAGCGGTGTAGTGGCAATTAACAACACGGAAGTGACAGACGAAGATATTGAAAATGTCATCCACATTGCGCGTTCAGTGCCTATTTCGGCAGAACGAAAAATGCTCCATGCATTGCCACAAGAGTACAGCATCGATATGCAAGAAGGGATTAAAAACCCACTTGGCATGAGCGGTGTACGTATGGAAGCTCGCGCGCACATTATTACTTGCTCAAACGATATGGCAAAGAATATCGAGAAATGTGTTGAGCGTTGTGGCCTTGAAGTCGATCAGTTGATCTTCACGGCACTGGCATCATGTTACTCAGTACTTACAGATGACGAAAAAGAACTGGGTGTAGCCGTGTTAGATATTGGTGGCGGTACCATGGATATCACCATTTATATTAATGGTGCGCTTCGCCACTCAGCCGTTATTCCTGTAGCCGGTAACCAAGTGACTGGTGATATTGCAAAAATATTTAGAACGCCTATATCACATGCCGAGTCACTCAAAGTACAATATGCGTGTGCGAGTAGCCAAATGGCAAGCAACGAAGACACTATTGAAGTACCGAGTGTGGGTGGCCGACCAGCGCGTATTATGTCGCGCCATACCTTAGCTGAGGTTGTTGAGCCACGTTTTAGAGAATTATTCGAGTTGGCGATGGAAGAAATCCGCCGCTCAGGTTTTGAAGACCAAATTGCTGCAGGTCTCGTCATTACTGGCGGAACAGCAAAAATGACGGGTGCAATGGAAGTGGCAGAAGACATTTTCCAAATGCCGGTCAGAATTGGCAAACCAATCGGGATTGTTGGTTTGACAGATTATGTAGATGATCCTTCGTACGCGACCGCGGTTGGTTTGTTACAATACGGCCGTACAATGCAATCGATGAATGCACAAAAGTCGAAAGCAGAAGGTGATAATAATTGGTGGAACCGTATTACTAAATGGTTCCAAGGTGAGTTTTAAGACTCAAGTCGGAGAGTAAACATGTTTGATATGATGGAACAGCACAGCGAAGAAGCTGTCATTAAAGTAATTGGCGTGGGCGGTGGCGGCGGTAACGCTGTTGAGCACATGGTAAAACAACAAATTGAAGGTGTACGTTTCATTGCTGCGAATACGGATGCACAAGCATTACGTAATTCATCTGCTGATGTAACAGTGCAGCTAGGTACACAAATCACCTCTGGTCTAGGTGCAGGTGCTAACCCTGAAGTGGGTCGTAACTCTGCTGAAGAAGACGCTGAGACTATCCGTGCCAGCTTAGAAGGTGCTGACATGGTATTTATCGCAGCAGGTATGGGCGGTGGTACGGGTACAGGTGCTGCGCCAGTGGTTGCTAAAATTGCTAAAGAGTTAGGCATTTTAACGGTTGCTGTTGTAACGCGCCCGTTTGACTTTGAAGGTAAAAAGCGTGCTGCAGCTGCTGAACAAGGCATTAATGAATTGTCAGAAACTGTAGACTCACTTATTACAATTCCGAACAATAAATTGCTTAAAGTTTTAGGCAAAGGCACTACACTATTAGATGCCTTCGCAAAAGCGAATGACGTGTTATTTGGTGCGGTACAAGGTATTGCAGAACTAATCACACGTTCTGGTCTAATCAACGTGGATTTCGCCGACGTACGTACAGTTATGTCAGCGATGGGTACTGCGATGATGGGCACAGCATCTGCGTCTGGCCCTGACCGTGCGCAAGAAGCTGCAGAAGCGGCTATCTCAAGCCCACTACTTGAAGATGTCGATTTAACAGGTGCTAAAGGTATCTTAGTTAATATCACGGCAGGTATGGATATTGCGATTGAAGAATTTGAAATTGTTGGTAACCACGTTAAAGCACTTGCGTCAGAAAACGCAACAGTGGTTGTGGGTGCGGTAATTGACCCTGAAATGAGCGACGAGTTACGTGTAACGGTTGTTGCAACAGGTTTAGGCGGCGATCGTCGTCCACAGTTTGGTATTGTGGATAATGGCTTTAAAAAAGCATCAGGTTCTGATGTACAAAGCTCAATGAACCAAACAACTAGCAGCATGTATGTGCCAAGCTTTGCAAGTCAAGGCAGCGGTGATGATGTAAGCATGTCATCTGCGTCTGAAAAGCAAGAGCCAGTACAACAAAGTACAACGAGCAGCTCAGTATCTAGCAGCACTGAGAGCAGCAAAAAGTCTGATAAATCAGAGGGTGGCGATTACTTCGACATTCCAGCTTTCCTAAGAAAGCAAGCTGACTAAGACAGTTTTTGTTGGTAATTTTGTTCGATAAATAAACAAATTGGCAGTTGAATGTATTTATGATACAATTCGCCGTCTAACTGTAACTATAAGTGAGCGAACCTATGATTAAACAGCGTACGATTGCAGAAGTAGTCAAAGCCATAGGAATTGGACTTCATAAAGGTGAGAAGGTCACTATTACTCTCCGACCTGCGAGCGCAAATACTGGGATAGTATTTCGTCGCGTAGACCTTGATCCGGTTGTTGATTTTGAAACAACACCAGAAGCCGTTGGTGATACGCAACTGTGTACCTGTTTGACAAACAAAGATGGTGTTCGTTTATCAACGACTGAGCACCTTATTGCGGCGGTAGCGGCAATGGGTATTGATAATCTAATTGTTGAATTAGACAGCTCAGAAGTACCAATCATGGATGGTAGTGCATTACCATTCATCTATTTGTTACAGAAAGGCGGCATTAAAGAAGTAAATGCAGCTAAGCGCTTTATTCGTATTAAAGAAAAAGTACGTATTGAAGAAGGCGATAAATGGGCTGAGATCGAACCATACGATGGTTTCCACATCGATTTTGAAATTGCGTTTGATCACCCAGCAATCAATGAAAGCCGCCAACGTATCGGTTTAGATATCACGGCACAAAGCTTCACTGAAGAAATCAGCCGCGCACGTACTTTCGGCTTTATGAAAGATATCGAGTATATGCACGCTAACAACCTAGCATTAGGTGGTAGCATGGATAACGCAGTTGTATTGGATGAGTTTAAAGTACTAAATCCAAACGGCTTACGTTATAGCGATGAGTTTGTTAAACACAAGATCTTAGACTGTGTGGGCGATATGTTTATGACTGGCCACAACATTCTAGGTAAAATCACGGCTTATAAATCAGGCCATGATTTAAATAATAAACTACTTCGTAAAATTATGGCGACTGAGTCAGCATGGGAATGGGCAACTTTCGATACCCCAGTGACTATGCCAGCACCAGGCTTAGAAGTAGCGACAGCTTAATCGCAAGCATATTACAGTTACAAAAAATGACGCTTTAAGCGTCATTTTTTTTGCCAAACTATTATCAAGAATTACAAGCCTAGAATAGCTTCAAGCTCGACCAACTGATTGATTTGATAAGTTGGTTTAATATCCTCTGGTAGCTCAACTCCCGGGTGTTGTAACCAACACGTGTCGATACCCACATTGTGACCACCTAAAATATCACTGGCAGCGGTATCGCCTACCATTAAAATCTGCTCTTTTGGCGGATTCCCCATTAATTGAAATGTATGTTGAAAAATCTCTGGGGCAGGTTTTGCTTTACCGACTAACTCTGAAATAACCAGCCAATCGAACATATCCTGTAAACCGGTGTGCTCTAGGCGTTTTTGTTGTAACTTAGCAAACCCATTGGTAATAATGCCTAGCTTGGCGTGTGGTTTTAACTTTGTAAGCAAGTCAACTGCACCAGGTAATGGCACACAAATAGAGGCCATAGCATCCAAGAAGCCATCGTTAAGCTCTTTTGCTGGCACATCGAGTCTATTAGCCCATTCTGTAAAGCGAGTTATCTGTAGCTCGCTGGCGGTAATTTCATGCTTTTGATAAGCAACCCAAAGCGGCTTATTGGTTGCTTGGTAATGATGATAATCTGACTCAGTAAATTCTACGCCGTAATGTGCAAACATCACTTTTAAACCTTCAAATGCATTAAAGCTAAATAGCGTTTCATCGGCATCGAATAATACGTGGCTATACTTCATGGTTATCCTAATTACTGGTTGAATAGGGTAGGGTGAGAAAATGGCGCCATGGCCAATGTCAGCGCTTGTACATAAGTACTTTCGCGCGTGGCAAGATGATTGGTTAATAAGCCAATAGCACCACCTTGTTGTTTGATATTAACGGTATTGAATGCCTCATCCATGACATCACCTAGTTCTTTACCAGCTAGCAAGGCATCGTAAAAAGGTTGCGGTAACGGTAGGTTGCTACTGCGACCCACGCTAAATTGCTGCTTGTTTGCAATCACTACAAAGGCAAAGGTTGCAGCGCCATAACTAAATTGTTCTGCGCCACCTTCCATTGCTGTATAAAAATCGGCGTCAAAGTGATCTTGGCAATACTTAACGCGATTTTCAGCGCCGATACGGGTTTCATCTTCACCTAGTGGCTGATCAGGTACGCCAGAAGGTGCATCTTCACCTTTGCACTCAATGGTATGATGTGGGAAATAAAGACTAAAGACATGTTTAGCCGCGTTAATTTTAACGGGGTTCTTTGAACCAACAATAACACGTAATGTTTGTTTCAAGGCGACGACTCCATTGTTTTCACCAGAGTCAGCAGTGTACCCGAGTGAGTTAAATCGGCAAGTCAACCGGGGCTAAATTTTCAAGTGCGCGTTTTTTCAAAATAATATCTTTGATCAACGGGGTTAGCACAAGCTCCATTGCTAAGCCCATTTTGCCTCCAGGTACCACAAGCGTATTGATACGAGACATAAAGCTGCCTTCAATCATGCTCAAATAGTACGGAAAATCGACGTCATCTATGCCACGAAAACGAATCACAACAAAGCTTTCGTCTAAAGAAGGAATATCTTTTGCGCTGAATGGGTTTGAGGTATCAACCGTCGGCACTCGCTGGAAGTTGATATGAGTACGTGAAAACTGCGGGGTAATGTGGTTAATGTAGTCATCCATTGAACGCACAATAGAGCCCATTACCGCTTCTCGCGAATGGCCTCGTTCAGAGGTGTCGCGAATGAGTTTTTGGATCCACTCAAGGTTGATAATTGGCACCATGCCAATCAATAAATCGACATGCTTAGCAACATCATGATTCTCATCGACAGCACCACCATGAAGACCTTCATAGAATAAGATATCTGTATTTGATTCTAAATCTTGCCAAGGGGTAAAAGTTCCTGGAAGTTGGTTATAAGGCACCGCTTCGTCGAAAGTATGTAAGTAACGTCTGATTTTACCTTGGCCGGTTTCGCCATATTGGTAAAAAAGCTCTTCAAGGGCACCAAAATCATTAGCTTCTCGGCCAAAGTAGCTAATGTGCTTACCTTCTTGTTGTGCTTCACGGATTTTTTTATCCATTTCAGGGCGAGTATAACGATGAAAGCTATCGCCTTCGATGAAGGCGGCATCAATGCTTAAGCTTCTAAAAATGTGCTTAATTGCATTGGTGGTTGTGGTAGTTCCCGCCCCAGATGAACCGGTAATAGCGATGATAGGGTGTTTAGCTGACATAATTATTCTCGTTATTGTTGATACCAGTCGGCTTAAAAATTTAACCATTCTAGTGTGTTAAATGGTCAGTGGCATAACTCGATTGGTATTACCGTGCATAAAATCAATCAGTAGAAACCGATAAAAAACGAACACGTCCTAGTTATAAAGGTCGAGCATGGTAAGGTCAAGTGACTGGCGGATTAATTAACGCTATCATGGGCTAATAAAAATTAAAACGAGAGAACAACATGAAATTGATTTCGTCTTTACTTTTCGTCGCAGCAGGGACATTGTTTACCAGTCACGTACATGCAGCGATGCCTAAAAGCGAAATATTACTTGCCGAGTTAGACACCCCATATGGTATGCAGGTGTCGCGAGTAACAGATGATAAAACTTATAATAATCAACCATTTTTAGTTGATACTGGGCTTTACTACACCCATGAGGTTGTTAGCGAAAATGGTCAGTCACAAACCGATATTGCGTTTTATGACTTTGCATCTAAGAGCAGCGTGAATATCACCAACACGCCTGTCAGTGAATACTCGCCAACGCTAATGCCAAATCAGCAAGCCTTGTCGGCAATCGTGGTCGAAGCAGATGGTAAGCAAAAGTTATGGCAGTACCCACTAGCAGAAGAGCCTGCCGCGAGCCGAATTTTTGAATGGATTGAGCCGGTTGGCTACCATGCGTGGGGCGCTGATGAAGACCTGATCATGTTTATCTTAGGTGAGCCGCATACATTGCAATACACTCACGTTGCTGCGGCTAAACCGCGTGTCATTGCCGGTGATATTGGCCGAACTTTAATTTTTGATAAACACACAAACAGTTATTTATTTAGTTATAACAAAAACAACCAACATTGGGTTGCACGCTTTATGCCGCAAACAGAGGAAGTCAGTGATTTATTTAGATTACCTGAGTCGGTGCAAGACTTTGCTTTAATTGATAAAGACACTGTGGCTTATGCGGTTAATAACCGAGTTCATAAGCGCAGCCTGACAGAGCCTGAAGTGGTATCACAGTGGCTTGATTTAAGACGCTTTTGTGAAGGCTCAATCTCGCGTTTAAATTACAAACAGAGCAAACTGGCATTTGTATGTAATAAGTGAACTGACCCGTTTTCCAACTCGCATTCATAAAAGTGCACAGCCCATTCATTATGGTATTGCATTTAAAGTCACCTCACCTGAAGCTGCAGAGCAATTTATAACTAAGTTAACTGCTATTTTAGCGCAATAAAAAAGGGCCACATTGTGGCCCTTTTTGCATTTGCTTTAATTAGCGCTTAAGGAAGCTATTCACCGAGTTTAACTCACGGTTTTTCAGTGCAATACAATCATTAATGCTTTCTTCAAGCTTACTAAGAGAACGTGCATAACCTGGTACTTCAGTGATTTTATCGTTGAAGAAGGTTTTGGTTTTCTCTAGGCTTTTCGCATTGCAGCTTGCAGTTGTGAAGAACGGTAAATTTGGTACAAAGAACGGTGGTAAGTTCTTAGTGATGGCATCGTAATTGTTGTAAATCCACTCAATAAACAGTGCTTCACGCTCTTTACCATAGCCTAAACCACCTAATAACGTACGCATATCAGAGGCTGTTACGTTATCTGTTAAGCTGTATTCTAGAACCGCTTTTTGTAACTCAGGTTTACCAAAGTAACCCATCGCTGCCAGCATCTTAGTACGCACTTGTGGATCTTTGGTGGTTTTAAAGGTTTGTTTGTACTTTTCAAGTAACTTTGCATCGCCATGGTAAGCCGCAAGGTTTAAGTAAGTTGAGGCTAAATATGGGTCAACATTTTCAGGGTTGTTTAAGTACAGTGCCGCTTGTGCTTTTGCAGTATCAATGACTTTTTGGTCTTGACCATCAAAACCTAAACGGGCAATAACTTGCGCACGCAATTGCGATACCGCCGCGTCTTCACCTGTTTTTGCTGTTAAACCATATTGCTTAGCAGCAGGTGCAATGCTGTTACGGATAAACTCAGGCCATAGGTCACGGTTACTGTCGTCTTCGAATACGCGTTTTTGAGCAGCAAGGTAACCCAATGCTGTGTTTGCTACTAATGGGTGAGCATCACTCACAAAGGCTTCTAAAGTTTGCATTAAGTGAGCCGCAGAGATAACACCTGCATCAAGTAATGAATCAACCGCAGAAAGTAGCGCTAAGCGCTCACGTACCGTTAGCTTGTCAGCAGCGTTCTCTAACAGGGCATTAAACTGTGCATCATTTAATACCCAGCGGTAATAACCCATGGCACCTTGATCTGGGTAGATCCACTCAGGTTCAAAGTCGAGAGTTAGTTGCTGTGTTTCTTTATTCAGCAGAACACTTGCGGTTTTAACTTTGTCGCCCGCACCATACTTAATTGCAACCGGAACATTCCAAAGTTGTGCAGGTGCATCAACGCCAGCATTTACAAAGCGGCTTTGGCTGATATTAATTTTCTTTCCGTCTTGCGTTACTTTGATAAGTGGGAAAGATGATTGTTCGATAAACGATTTAAGAACGCTTGCTACATCTTTATTAGACGCTTCGCCTAGTGCTTGCCATAGATCAGCAGCTTCTGCATTCTTGTAAGAGAATTTCTTCAAGTAAGCACGAATACCTTGCTGGAATGCCTCTTCGCCAATCCAGTTTTCAACCATAGATAAAACTGCACTCCCTTTACTGTAGGCAAGGCCAAGGCCATCCATGATATCAGCTTCAGTTTTGATTGGCTTACGAATAGGTTTAGTACTTAGACGCGCATCTAGTGCCATCACATGGTTTTGTGGCAAGTCTAAGTGCGACTCAAACTCAGGGTTGATTTGTGCAGTGATTTTCGCTGCCATCCAACTTGCGAATGCTTCGTTTAACCATAAATCATTCCACCACTTCATAGTCACTAAGTTACCGTACCACTGGTGCGCTAACTCATGGGCAATGATTGATACATTACGCTCTTTTTTACTGCGCGTTGCTGTTGCTAGGTCTACTAGTAAAATGTCTTCACGATAAGTCACTAGGCCTGCGTTTTCCATTGCGCCAAATGGAAACTCTGGCACTGCCACTGAGTCTAGCTTTTTGTATACGTAAGGAATGCCAAAATAATCTTCTAGGGCTTTTAACACACGCGGCATATTTTCTTTTGCGTAATCAGCAAGGTGAATTTTACCTTGTGGAGTCAATACGCGGCCAGGGATTGGCATGCCTTTAATTTCAAGCTCTTCAAACGGGCCCACAGCCATAGCGACTAAGTAAGAAGGAATCGGTGGTGTTTTGTCAAAAAAGTGCGTTGTCATATCGCCATCAACTTTGGTTTTTAAAACCGGTGTATTGGCATACACTTTTTGTGATGTTGGCGCTGTGATAGTTAGCTGAAATGGAATTTTATAACTTGGCTCGTCAAAAACGGGGAATGCACGACGCGCATCGCTCATTTCAAATTGCGTGAAAAGATAAGGTGTGCCTTGATCTAAAGTTTTATATAAACCAACACTTTGGCGGTTATAAGGTGCGGTAAAATCAACTTTTAAAGTGTATTTACCTGGCTGAATTTTTTCTTCACAAGCGAATTTAACTTTGCCTGTTTTTAGCATTTCAGCACTTAGGTCACAGTTTTCTGCACCTAAAATTTTCGCCATGCTAACTGCATAATCAATACCGTTTAATTCGATATAATTGGTTGCTTTTAGAACCTCTAAAGCAATTTCGGTATGACCAGAAAAATTGTCTTTGGCAGGATCAAGCGTAAGTTCTACTTGTTGTGAGCTAGGCTTGGCAAGCTTTTCGATAACATATTCATTGGCATGGGCAGAGCTAACAGCAAGTGCAACACTCACCGTTAATAGGCTTTTTAAGAACATAAGTATCCCTGATTTTTTGTTGTTAGAAAGGCACCTGCTATGAGGGGCGAATCACCATGCTATCAGGTTTTAATTTGAACAGTAATAAATAGTTAGTAACAAAGTTTGTCAGTTAATTATGGCGGTCAATGAAACGCTGCCAATGCAGTTGCGGGTTTATTTGTCGGACGTTTTGCAGCACGGTATTTAATAATTGCATATCAGCAAAGCGTTGTTCGTTGAAATCTTTAAAACCAAGCAAGTAGTTAAAGGCGTCTTTGCAGTTGGCTTGCAGTGCATGAATTCGCACTTGTTGTTCAAAGTTAAGCCGTAAGCTGCTTATCGCGGTTTTCATACCTTGCTGATCAACAGTAGGAATAGCGCACTTTTGTAAATAACCAGCGCGTTCACCTTCACCCGAAAACCAAATACGTACTTTTTCGCTGTAGCGACCAGATTTAGCGGGTAAATCAAACATCAGTCGTTGTTGATTTTGACTTGTTAAAAAGTCTAAGTACTGATCAAGCCCAGCATCGAGTAATGCATTATGGATAGGCACATAGCGTGGTTTTATCTTGCCATGCGTATGAAAATCAAAGCAGCGAATGCCATCAAGGGTGACAATATTAT
Source organism: Pseudoalteromonas sp. MB47 (assembly GCF_011319765.1). Lineage (NCBI taxonomy): Bacteria > Pseudomonadati > Pseudomonadota > Gammaproteobacteria > Alteromonadales > Pseudoalteromonadaceae > Pseudoalteromonas > Pseudoalteromonas sp. MB47. The sequence goes on from NZ_VFBD01000006.1 coordinate 142,809, forward strand.
CAAGGGTTAAATGGCCAATTTCATCGCTGTAGGCACCAGTATAATAAGCAAATAAAGGCAGCCAAAAGTGCCAATGCTTAGCTTGTTCACGTGCTAAACGCTGATCACCATAAATGTAACCATTATACAGGGTATGTAATTCCATGGCCGAAAAGGGCCTACGACCAAGATGGGACTTCAACCTAATACCTTGATAATAAAGATGTGTTGAAGAGTATACCTGATAAGTATCAAGTTTCCAGCTTAACGACACTGCCATAAATACGGCCGTGTCGTTATAAGCTTAAGGATTGCTATTAATCGCAAAGAGCTTTAGCTAAACCAACCGGTTCGATTTCAACGCATACTTGATCATCGTTCCAGTTTAAACCAACAAGCGCATCATCTTCGTTAAGGTCTTCAACCCACTCATCAAGAAATTCGTCTAGGCCAATTTCAACAGGGGTATAGTCTTGCCACTCATCTTTACATTGTGCTTTTGCAGCGTCTTCAGTACCCCAAAGTAATAACACATCTGTGTCGCTAAATTGGTTTGATTCACAGACAACAAAACCACCATCTTCGGCACCGAGTGCCCACATAGATTCGTTCAAACGAACTTTTTCTACAAAGCTAACTAATTCTGATTCAATTTCGATATCGCTCATTTGCGTAACCCTTATCTTTATTTTCGTGGATCTGTTTGTTGTACTGCCGCTTTATCGGCGAATTTATGATAAAAATCAACTAAGTTATTTAGTTGGCTAAAATCAGTTAATTCGCGGAAGCGGATCCAATCTAGCAAGCAGTATAAACTGATGTTGAGGTATTCACAGCTTTTAAATACTGGCTCCGATAAATGAGTATTTAAATAGGCTAATGTTTCAACAATTCGTTCATTCTGTAAATTAAAAAATAGTTTATCGCTGCTGGTATCAAACCCTGAGCGCTGACAAAGTAAAATTTCTACCAGTGAATCATTGCAGGCATTGATAATGGTTAAGTAGTTCTCTTGCTGCCAGCTAAGTAATGGCTGATCCGCTTTTTCGAGCAGATAACGAATAATGGAGTTGGAATCACATAAGGTAAAATCATGGTCGATTAATACAGGAATTTTTCTGGCAGGGTTATGAGCAATCATGGTTTGTCTGCCTTGCTCAGAGAAAATATCCAAATTAATAAAATCAATAGCTAGGTTATTAAGTGCAGCCCAAATCCGAATACGGCGCACAAAAGGTGAGGTGGTCGAGCCTAAAAGTTTCATTTTGAGATCCTTCGCAAAAAAAAGCCGCTATGAAGCGGCTTTTTGAAATCGATTTGTAAATTAGTCAGTACGGCTTGTTACTTCTAGAAGATGATAACCAAACTGGGTCTGCACTGGGCCTTGGACTTGGTTAATTGGTGCAGAGAAAACGACTTTGTCGAACTCTGGAACCATCATGCCAGGGCCAAACTCACCTAATGCACCACCATCTTGACCTGAAGGGCAATTAGAATGAGCACGAGCAAGCTCTGCAAAGTCAGCTCCTTGCTCAATTTGCTGCTTTAAATCCAAACAGTGAGCTTCACTGTCTACGAGAATGTGTCTTGCACTGGCTACTGCCATAACATCTCCCTAATGTGTGTTTTAGTATTAAATCACTAGTTTAGTTCAATATTTACCGAACGAAAAATTAAATTTATTTTGCAGTCAGCTCAGCTTCAATTGCATCGCGTAAAGTTTGCGATTGTGGCTTAGTTTTACTATTAAAGCGTTGCACTGTCTTACGATCTGCAGACACTAAATATTTGTAAAAGTTCCAGTTAGGTGAGCTGGTTGCTTCGTTTAGGTGTTTGAATATTGGGTTTGCATCGCTACCGCGAACGGCACTGGTAGCCAGCATATTAAAGGTTACGCCATAATTGATGAAACATACTTTTGCAGTGTCTTTTTCATCGTCTTCTTCTTGAAAAAAGTCATCTGATGGAAACCCTAATACGACCAAGCCTTGGTCTTTATATTCTTTATGAATGGCTTCTAAGCCTTCAAACTGGCCGGTAAAACCACAATTACTAGCGGTATTCACAATGAGCAGTGGTTTGTCTTTGAATTCACAAAAATTAATAGACTCTTTTGAACGCAACTTTCTCATTGTGACATTGGTAAAATCATCACATTGGCTGCTTGCTTTAGCTGTTGGTACCGCCTCTGTGGTTTGTGCTGCAAGGTTGGTTGTTATTAGGCCTGCTGCAAGTAACAAAGCATATTTATACATAGTTATTTCCCGCTAGTTATTTGTGATGAATATACGCTAATATGCAGCAAAGTGATCATTTAATTTCAGCTATTTATGACGATTCGCAAAGCAACACAAAACGATTTAACTGATATAGTCGCGATTTATAACGAGACCATCCCTGGGCGTATGGTTACCGCAGATACCGAAGAGGTGTCGGTGGCAGACAAACAAGCTTGGTTTGATAGCCATACAGAAAAAAGACCTATCTTTGTTTTTGAGCAACAAGGTAAAGTAATTGCTTGGTTAAGTTATAAGTCTTTTTATGGCCGCCCAGCTTACGATGGCACGGTTGAGATTAGTATTTACATCACCCAGCAGGCTCAAGGGCAAGGGCTAGGTAAACAATTGCTTACATTTTCAGAACAGCATGCAAAAACACTTAATATCAAGGTATTGTTAGCTTTTATCTTCAGCCATAACCTACCGAGCATAAAACTGTTTAATCGCTTTGACTACAAGGTTTGGGGAGAGCTTCCAGAAATTGCAATTATGGATGATAAAGCTTATGGCTTGACAATTTTGGGTAAGCACTTGCAGCCTTAACCTTCTCAAAAACTAGTAAAAAAATACGGTGTAAATTGTGCGGTAAAAGATTTTTAGACTACGCTAAAAAGGTCGGTTTTTATAGTGAGTCTTATTTACGGTGCGAAAAATATTAATAGTTGATAGTAATAGTGTACTTGCGATGCGTGTAAAAGTTCTACTCGAGCTTATCGGTTGCGAAGTTGAGCTATTACACTTTTCAATGATAGATGATACCGTTCTAAAACAGCAATATGATCTCGTTGCTGCTTCACATGGGGTGCCAACAAGTATCATTGAAGAACTAATGAATGACTTTTCTCAAGAGCATTTCTTATTACTCGCACCGAAAGCACAACGCAGTGACTTACTTGAACATTTTAGTGAAATTAACCGTCTCTTACCTAATGCCGTTGTTATATACCCTTTTTTCGCAAATAAAGAGATAAGCACGCTTCTAGAGGGAATATTAGAATTAGACAGCGACAATATTCTCAAACTTCCTACTGTATTGCTCGTTGATCATTGTCCCGACCGGTTACAAAAAATAGCGCAAAACTTAAAGGGCGCGCATATCAAAACCATCACCGCTGATAACATGAGCTTTGCAATGGAGTTAATTCATGAGCATGCAATTGATTTATTGATTAGTGATTTTACTTTTGAAGATGGAACAGGGCTTGAATTGTTTATAAAGCTGAAGTCGTTGCAGCCTGAAAGTCGTTGTTTATTGTATACCTCAAAGCCTGATCAAGTTTCCATGGTTGCTGCCATTCGTCAGGGTGTTGAAGATGTTTTGATCAAACCGATTGATGATAATGGTTTATTGCAATCAGTTCATAAACTATGGCAAACAGAGCTTCTCAAACGTCATAATTCAGAACTTGTTGAAAGACTTCAGAGTACCGTTGATGCGCTTATAGAAAAGGACAGTTTATTAAGAGTTATTTTTAAGCATACTCCCGACGCTATTATTTTATTTGAACGATGCGGAAAGGTAATCGAAACCAACGATGCCTGTGAACAATTATTTGATAAACAGCACCATGAATTTGAAAGCTGTTCGGTATTTGATTTTTTTGATGAGCCTTCAATAACACGTATTAAAGAAAAAATTACGACGCTAAGTAAAAACCGCCAATTTAGCTGTGATCTAAGAATGCTTAAAAAAGATGGCAATGATATTCCATTAGTGGGATCGTTTAATGAAATAGATCATCACGGCGAAATTGCGTTAGCGGGGATCTTTAAAAACGTAACACACTTAAAAGAAAAGGAAGATTTGCTACTTGAAGCAAAAGATTTGCTTGAAGAAGAGGTAAAAGCGCGAACAGCTCAACTAGAGCACGCAAAAGATGTGGCTGAAGCTGCAAACTTAAGTAAGTCTGAATTTTTAGCGAATATGTCTCATGAACTCAGAACGCCAATGCATTCAATCTTAAGTTTTGCTCGTTTTGGACTTGATAAAGTTGCCAACAATGATCTGAGTAAAGACAAGTTAAATAAGTATTTATCGCGTATAGAACAAAGTGGTGAGCGCTTATTGTCACTGCTTAATAATTTGCTTGATCTTTCAAAACTGGATGTTGGTAAATTTCCCTTTAATCCGCAAAAACATAACCTTAGCAGTATTATAAAAACCAGTATTGATGATGTCTCTGGGACTGCTCTTGAGAGAAATATTGCTATTCGTTTAATTGGCTTTGAGAAAAGTATTTTGCTCGATTGTGACGAAGAGCAGATAAACCAAATAATGCGCAACTTGCTTGGTAATGCACTTAAATTTAGTGAGCCAGCCAGTGAGATAGATATTCAGCTAGCTATGAATAATGAAATGGCTGAAATATCAGTAATAGATCGTGGTATAGGAATTCCCGAGTCTGAACTTGAGAAAATTTTTGCGAAGTTTGAGCAAAGTAGTAAAACCAATAGTGGTGCTGGAGGTACAGGACTTGGTTTAGCTATTTGTCGTGAATTTGTAGCCTTACATCAAGGAACGATTACGGCAAGAAATAATGAATATGGAGGTGCAACTATTTTAGTAAAGCTTCCATTGAGGATAGATCTACCTCAACACTTAGCGAATGAAGATAGATCTGTAAAGTTAAATTAATAAAACGGAAGTGTTAGACATGGCCTTAAAGAGAATTTTAGCCGTCGATGATGAACCATTTAACTTAGAAATAATTGAAGAGATTCTTGAAGAGCTCGACTTTGAACTGAAAATGGTCAGTAGCGGTCCAGAGTGTTTGGCAGTAGTTGAAGAGTTTGATCCTCAGGTTATTCTGCTTGATGTGAGTATGCCACAAATGAGTGGTTATGATGTTTGTCGAAAACTAAAAGAGAATCCAAATACCGAGAAAATAATCGTTATGTTTGTTTCAGCAAGAGGAACGGTTGAAGAGCGTATGGAAGGCTATTCAGTCGGAGCTGAGGACTATATAGTTAAACCATTCGGGCATGAAGAATTAAAGCTTAAACTGCAGCACTTACATCAAGTATTGATAGAAAAAGAATCGCTAGAGCAACAAGTTGAAGATGCGACTTCAACAGCATTTAATGCGATGGCGAACAGCAGTGAAATGGGGCAAATAGTCAACTATATCGAGCATATAGGTGCTATTGAAGATGAGCAAGAGCTGGGTAAGGCTCTGCTTAACTGTCTAAGCTCATTTGATTTACAAAGCAATGTTGAGTTTCGCTTAGAGTCTGGCATTGAGCACTTTTCAATTTCGGGCATGTGTTCGCCAATCGTTATTGAGTTATTTGAAATGCTCAAAAATAAAGGCCGACTCCATGAATTTTCGAATCGAATTTTAGTCAATTACGAAATGATCAGCTTACTAATCTTAAATATGCCAGACCAAGACCCTGATAAGCATGGTCGAATTCGGGATCATATTTGCTTTTTAGTCAGTGTTACAGAGCAGCAGCTTAAAGCGATCATCACAAAAAAAGAATTGCTCAGACAACAGCAACAACTTAATGATGCTGTAGGTAAAGTTCACAGCAAGTTTTCGGGACTCATCGAACTTCTAAATGAAAATCGTGTAAATAACGAGGCTGTATTTAAGCAGCTTCAAGAAGACTTAGAACGACGTATACCAACCATGGGCTTAGATGAGGACCAAGAGGTTTTTATCTATCAAAAGGTCGACGAAACCATTCAAAACTCTGTTGCACGTGAAGAGTCAGTTCAGGGAGTAAAAGCGGCATTCAAAGAGATTGAAAATGATTTATCGCAATTATTAAAGCAGTAAGTTACAACTTAAGCTATCAAGCATCTCTGGGCAGTCCTTTTTCAACAATGCGAATTAAGCGCGCAGTTTTACGAAGCTTTAACTGGCGCTTATTTTTTTGCTGATCAAGCGCCCATTCAATATGCTCAGCGACCAAAGCGCTAGCGGTTGTTAACCTTTGCTCTAAAGCCTCAATTATCTGCTCATTGTAATCAGCGTTACCTAATCCGACAGCGAGGTTCCTTAACCAGCGCTCGTGACCAATGCGGCGTATAGGGCTGCCTTCAGTATTTTTTAGAAAGGTTGCCTCATCCCAAGCAAATAAGGTCAGTAAGTCTTGATCTTTAAGTTGTTTTCTTGGGTGAAAGTCGGCTTCATCGGTCAGCTGGCCATAGCGATTCCACGGGCAAACTAATTGGCAGTCATCACAGCCATAAACGCGATTACCTAACAGTGGGCGATACTCTTCAGGAATAGCGCCTTGCAATTCAATAGTAAGGTAAGAGATACATTTACGGGCATCGACTACATAAGGTTCGACAATCGCACCAGTTGGACACAGTGTCATACAGGCAACGCATTTACCGCAGCCCTCAAAGCTATTTTCTTCATCAATAGGTAGCGGTATATCAACAAACAGCTCACCTAAGAAAAACCAAGAGCCCGCTTCTTTATTGATTAGCAAACTGTTTTTACCACGCCAGCCTAAGCCTGCTTTTTCGGCTAATTGTCTTTCAAGCACGGGGGCTGAATCAACAAAAGGACGAAAACCTAGCTGGCCTATATGCTGTTCTATTTGTTGGCCTAATTTTTTTAGGCGGTTGCGAATTAATTTATGATAGTCACGACCTAATGCATAGCGACTGATGTACGCTTTATCTGTTTGTTTGAGGTTCCTAGCAAAGCTTGCATCAGGCGGTAGGTAGTTCATTTTTACTGAGATGACTCGTTGCGTGCCAGGTACCAGCTCTGCGGGGCGCGCTCGCTTCATACCATGGGTTGCCATGTATTCCATCTCACCGTGATAGCCTAAATCTAACCAGCGCTGCAGTTGAGCTTCATGTTTCGTAAGGTCAATATCTGTGATCCCGACTTCTGCAAAGCCAAGGTCTTTACCCCATTGCTTTATTTGCAGTGCGAGTTGTTCATAATCAATAGCGGGTGTTGTCACGGTCAATAAAAAAGTAGCCAAGAAGCGGCTACTTTAACATAGTTTGACTCAGAGCAGCAGTTAAAAGCCGATTACACAAAGCGTTTTAATTGCTCTTGGGTTTGTTGGCTCAGTTTGTGTGATTGTTGGCAGTCAGCGAGTGATTCATCAATCTGCTGTTTTGCTTGCTCACCCAGAGCAACTATTTGCTCAACAGTTTGATGAGTGTGGGTTTGAGTTTGCTCTAGTAAATGCACCGCACTAACAATCTGCTGTAGTTGTTGTTGGTTTTGCTCAAATTCGCTAAGCATATTACTAAAGCCTGTAGAGGTATTGCTAATCGCTGTTTCAGCTTCACTCGAGTGGTTAATTAGTTGCTCAGATTCTTTATTGGTTTCGCTAACAAGACTATTCATTTGATTAATAAAATCAGTTATTTGGCGGGTTGCGTCGTTTACTTTAACCGATAGTGATCTAACTTCATCGGCAACCACGGCAAAGCCTCGGCCAGCTTCACCTGCACGTGCCGCTTCAATTGCAGCATTCAGTGCAAGTAAATTGGTTTGGTCAGAAAACTCTTCTACCATTTTTAAAATGGCGCGAATGTTCTCGCTGTTTTCTTTTAGGCCAGACACCGTTGCAGAAAAGTTACCTAAAATTTGGCTAATCATCGCGACCTTTTTAACTAATGCTGATAACTCAGTGGCTGAGTGTTTTACAAAGTTTAAGTGCTCACTATTAACATGGTGCACGCTATCAGTGTTCGCTGAAATATTCTCAAGGCTTGAAGTTATTTGGTTACTCGAATCAGTAATGGTTTGGCTAAACTTGATTTGCTGGTGGCTCATTTCTGCAGTTTGCTGCATTGAATGAGTCATCTTTGAACTACTATCTGCACTGGCTTGTGCACTTTGGTATGTGGTGGCTAATAGATTTGCTAAATGAACTGTAAAGGTATTGTACTGCTCACTTAAATCACGAAATTCATCGTAGGTAAAATGCGGTAACTTGGCAGATAAATCTGCATCATGACGGTTGATTTGCTCAAGTGTATCGCGCATTGCTTGCACTGGGCGCACAATTAAAAAGCGCATGTAGAAAATAGTAAAAATAAAGCTCGCGATGATAACAAAGGTCATTAACCAAAATAGTCCCATGCCAGCTTGTTGCTCTGACAGGCTGCTATAAAGCCAGATCAAAGTAATGGCCTGAAACGCAAACACAAAACCTAAATTACCGACAATCTTACGTGTAAGAGTGTAAAAGAAAGTTTGTTCGATAAAATTATAAATGCGCATATAGCTACTCATTAAGGTGTTGTGTTGATTCATTTTGGCGTAATTTTTTATTATTCAATGTCACATAATTCAACAGTATAGCTTAGTTTTGTTGAGTTACAGTGACTGCAGTGTCATTTGTGTATGACACGGAAAATTAGTAAAAATACCATCTACGCCATACTCTAGCATTAATTCGATATCTTCCACTTTATCGACCGTGTAAGCATAAACTTGAAGGCCGCGTTGTTTTGCGTCAGCAACAAACTCATGGTTTATAAAGTTTTTATCTACATGAATGCTATAGGCATGCAGTTTTTGCGCAAACTCGCTGTAATTAATTGGGATAGAAGCGGTAAGTGCACCAATCTTTACCCACGGCAGTTTTTGCTTTAGCCACATCAGTTGGTGGTGATCAAATGAAGAGACTAACAGGTTATCCCGAGATATTTTCCCTGCACTGACATTTGACTCAATAAGCTCTACAAACTTGTCTAACGAAAAAGTATGTTTAAGCTCTAAATTAAGTAAAGTTTTATTACCAACCCAATCGATTGCCTGTTGTAAAGTGGGCACGCATTCGCCATTGCCTGCATCGTATTGTTGAATTTGCTCTTTTGAGCAGGCGTTTACTTTACCGCGACCTGAAGTTGTACGATCAAGCCAAGTGTCGTGAATAATCATGTAATCATCAAGGCAGCTTTGCACATCAATTTCGATGCCATCTACTGCTAAATCAACAGCGGCGATAATGGCGCTTTGAGTATTTTCTGGGTAGGTACCACTGGCACCTCTGTGAGCGAATACTTTCATCATTGCTTATACCTACGAGTCACTGACCATGTTTCATAAAAAGCGGCACTAATAACTAGTGCGCCACCAATAAGAGTGCTAATTGAAGGTTGCTCATGCAAAATTAAAAAAGCGAAAAACGTACCGTATAAAGGCTGCAAACACGATATTAAACCAGCGGTTGAAGCTGATAAGTTTTTTAGGCTTGCTGCAAACAGTGAATGCGGTGCTGCTGTAAAAATAACCCCTACAGTAATTAATAGCAGCCAATTTATTGTATCAACTTGTAATGGCGGTACCTCGACAAAGGCACACAGCATAATGCAGGCGATCCAAGTTTGGTAAAGCATGGTTTGTGGGCCGCTATATTGGCTAAAGTAACGCTTATGAACGATATTTCGAAAAGCAAAAAAGAACGCTGACAAAATACCAATAGCAATACCGAGGGTGACATCATTGCCTAAGCTGGCATCAGGAATAAGTAAATAAATACCAAGCATTACTACTAAGGCGCTAAAAATATCTTTGAGCTGTGGTTTGCTGCCATGAAAAAAAGGCTCTAAAAACACCGTGATAACAGGATAAGTAAAAAAGGCAATCATACCGACAGCAATTCCTGCTAATTGCATACCTGCGAAATAGGTGAGCCAATGTATTCCAACAGTGACACCAAGTAACAAGGCTATAAGGTAGTCGCGACGCGAGTGAAGCTTAATCGCTTTGTGTTGAATTGTAAGTAAGATCAGTAAGGCACAGCCAGCAATCGCTGTTCGGTAAACGGTAATATCTAATGCACTTAGGCTGACTAGTTTAGCGAATAATGCAGTCCCCCCAAATAGGAGTACTGCAATATGTAAGTATATTAGGCTCTGTTTGTGCGCCTGCATTACAAACCTTGTTATTGTTGTTATTAACTCTCTTTGTAACGGTAATCCTTTACTTTGTAAACTCCCTAAATGGGCTAATCCATTCGTTTAGTTCCAATATTTCCACCCCTGCAAGTAATAGTGCAGCACATTAGGCTCATCAAGCGTCGATACTTTTTCATTGTTAGCGCTAATATCTGGGGTAAAAATAAACAATTGTGAGTCATTTTCAGGGCGGTAAAAGCGGGTTTTAACCGGTAATACTTGTTGGTTACTACACATCAAGTTGCAAGCCATAACAAAGCCCCACTCTCCAAAAGAGGGTACATTTAAATGGTAAGGCAAGGTGTGCGCAAAGCCTGCTGCAATGAGCGTATTATTGATAGACCAAAATGCGTGTTTCGCAAAAAATGGGCTGGTGGCCTGGGTCACTACAATACCGTTATTTGGTAATCGTGTTTTTACTAGTTGATAAAACTGCTGACTGTAAAGCCGTGCTAAATTGATTGCTTTTGGATCAGGTAAATCAATAAAAATAATATCGAACAGCTGTTCGCTTTGCTCAATAAACACATAAGCATCTTGATGAATAACCGTCACTTTAGGGTCACTGAGTGAGTGCTTGTTAAGAGTTGTCAGGTTGTGATTAGTTTGCGCAAGCCTAGCTACTGCAGGGTCTAAATCGACTAGAGTAACAGACTCAATTTGCGGGTATTTCAAAAGCTCTCTGGCCGCCAAGCCATCGCCACCACCTAAAATTAGAATACGTTTTGCATTACCATGGCGCACCATAGCGGGATGAATAAGCGCTTCGTGATAGCGATACTCATCAATCGATGAAAATTGCAAGCCACCGTTTAAATAAAGCCGAATATCATCTTTATGACGAGTGAGTACAATTTGCTGATAGGGCGTTTGCTCTGAGTGTACAACACGGTCATCGTAGATTTGGCTTTGCCAAAGATGGGTGAGCTGTTTACTCGCAAATAAACAAAGCACCAATATTAAGCTAACTAAAACAAGCGTGAGCCTAAGCACTTTTCGACGATTTGGGCTGATATGGTCGATAAAGTACCACAGCAATAACAGCGCAATACTTAGATTCATTAAGCCAAAACTTAACGCTGTTTTAAAAACCCCAAGCCAAGGTAAAAATAGAAAAGGAAACAGTAAAGTCGCAAGTAGGGCGCCAAAGTAGTCAATAGATAACACATTGGCGAGGTTTGCTTTTAGCGCATAATGTTTTTCCATTAGGCGACTTAACAGCGGAATTTCTAAACCAATCAAAATCCCTATTAGCGTGGTGAGTAAAATACTAATTGCTTGCAGCGGTAAACCAAACGCATAACAGAAATACAGCAAGGGCACACTCAAACCACCAAGTAGCGCAAGCGCTAACTCAAAGCCAATAAAATACACCAGCAATGGCTTATCAGGCACAAAACGCGAAAAATAAGAGCCAACCCCCATTGCCGCCATATAGACGCCAATCGTCAGGGAAAATTGGGTGATGCTATCACCCAAAAAGTAGGCACCCGTTGTTGCGATCAGTAGCTCATAGATAATAGAGCAAAGGCCTGCAACAAAAATGCTAAACAGTAAAATGTGGCTTTCGCGAATTGATTTATTTACCACCTGGGCCGCCTCGTGAACGGAAACCTGCACTGCCAATACTTTGCTCACGCAATTGTTTATCAACGCTTATCGTGAGGTGGTGATAGGAGTAAACTTGCCAATCTTGCTCTTTGTCACCTTTGCTATATGCCAAGAAGGAAAAGAAGAGCACGGGTGCTAAAAACAGTAACACAATAGGCCAAACTGAGATGCGCGATTCCATTGCTTTTATAGCCTCAGGGTTTAACTTATTGATTGGTTTATAAGTAATATCGGAGCCTTCACGCTCAGCTTCTAAACGATGCAGCATTACAAATAGCGCTACACCGCCGATGAAGCCAGAAATCCATAACAGCGGTAACATGAAATTACTGTTACCTTTGATTGGGATAATACGAAACGTATAACTAAAATGTTCGGCACGCTTATTTGGGCCAAACGTACTACTGACGTAGGCGCTATATTGCCCCTTCTTAGGGAAGTGGACATCGTGATGAGTATAATCACGGTACTCAGTCCATTTACCATCTGAATCGTGTCCGGTTTCTGCCCAAAGTTCATCAGAGTAACTAAATAAGTAGTTACCATCAGGGTCAAAAATTTCGATATCAATGGCTTTCCATGAGTTTAAAGGCAGTCTGCCTTTAATTTCTAAGCGCATTATTTGGCCATCTTCTGGCACTGTAAATAGGTAAGGTTTGTCTTGTCCGTCGTAGTCTTTAAAGTTGCCATATTGGCCACTAATAAGTGGCGCTTGTAAATCAGCACGTATCACTAAGCAAACAACAAATGTGATAGCGGCAATAATAAAAAGCTTATAGATGTTCATCCATTACTCCATAAATAAGCTTAAATAGCGATAGTGATGATAACAGCAACACAGATTGCAATGCTGCTTTCAATAACCGCTACGGCGGTGTTTTTGTCGTACATTGCTTGGTCGAGTGAAATTTTGCTAAAGATAATTTTATCAACGAGGTAACGCACAATTGGTAAAATTAAAAAGCCAAATAATGCGTCAATAAAGAATAAGCTTAAGCTTTGTTGCCAAGTATGAAAGCCACCAATGAGCGCATGACACAAGATAATAGCTAGCGCCAACATGGTGCCAGAAAAGCTAAGCGCTACGGCTTTGTTACCTTTTTCGAGCTGTTCGTGAAGATTAAAAGCAGTGAGGTGATCATAGCCTTTGGCAAAAATGATCAGCATTAGTTGCCCTAAAAAATAAAACACAATGGCCGATAACCAGCTGCCTTCGCCGGTTAATGCACCACCAATGATCAGCGCTGCAGCCATATAGTTTGCCGCTTGTACTAAGCCTACGGCCTCGTTTTGTTGGTTAATTAATTGCTCTTGGTTACAGAACAAACGCAGCAGTAATTTGTCATTCAAAATACGTGAGCAGGTTAGCAGCACCATACCTAAAACACTGTACAGTGATACATTCATCAAATCGCTTAGTAAACCTTGGCTAGGCCCAGCTAAAACAAAGCCATAAATAATGGTAATTGCCCCTAAATAGCCACCAATAGATAAACCTAAAGCACTGTTGGCACTGTCGGTTAATTGGCTGGTGGTGTTATAAGGGGTTGCTAAGTTATACGACAGTTTTGCAACGGCTATAATCGCAATGAACAGAGCAATGTAGGCACTGTTATAGGCCATCGTTGCGAGGTAATGGGTTAAGTTAATATCCATATAATTATGTTAGCTTGTTGTTATTTTCCGAAAATATTAACACAGAGTGTTTGCTGCAAAGAATATCAACGCTTCATTTTTGGCAGAATTAATCAATTTCTTAAAAGTTTCATCGCTTTTTTATGACAATTGTCAGTTCAATCAATGACAAAATTCACTTATTCCGGCAAGTAGAAAAAGTAATAGTTAAGCCTCTACTTTCTGGAGGAATAAAAATGAATAATGCGGCGTGGATAAGTTTATTAATTGCAGGAATTTTTGAGGTTATTTGGGCACTTGCTATGAAGCAGTCAAATGGCTTTACTAAGCTATGGCCTTCAGTTGTTACATTTGCAGCTATGTGGGCCAGCTTTGCCTTTTTGTCATTTGCTTTAAAGTCATTACCTCTCGGGATTAGTTATGCGATTTGGGTCGGTATTGGTACTGTTGGGGTATCAATATTTAGTGTGATATGGCTTAGAGAGTCTATTACGATATTTCAGATAATCTGTATTATATTAATTTTAGTCGGAATAATTGGGCTAAAATTTCAAACCAACTAAAAGAAGCAAGTGATATGTTAAATAGTCGGCTTAAGGATAAAAAAACGAATTTGACCTCTTTTTGGAATTGGGGGCCACTGCTTTTTTCGGGATTCTATTTGCTTCCGAGTATTTTCCAAATTGAAAGCACTGACTTTATGCAGATGTTCACGATTGTTCTGTTGTACTTAATTTTTATTTATTTGTATGTGAAAGCAACACAAAGAGGAACAGAACAAGTTTGGCTGCAGCTAATGTCGCTTATTTTGGTTTGTGTCATTGCTAGTTATCTAACAGTTGGCTCCGCGACTTTATTTGGTTTTGTAGCATATATTGTAGGCTATAACTTTTCGAACCGTGCGCGTATTTTTGCAATTTCGATACTACTTTTAGCTTTGCTATCTAGTAGCCAGATAATCAATGAAAATTATGCTGAGTATTTTCTCAGTGGTTCTCTTATATTGCTTGTCGCTTTATTTAGTTATGGTATTGCAGGGCGTAATGAATTTTTCCATAAACGCCGAGAAAAGCAAAATAGCAAACAGTTAGAGCAGTTTGCAGCAATTGCAGAGCGAGAGCGCATAGCTAGAGATTTGCATGATGTGTTAGGCCATTCTTTATCTTCAATCGCTTTAAAAGCGGAGCTCGCGAGCAAATTAAGTCAAGCTAATAGACAGGCTCAAGCAAGGTCGGAAATTTTTCAGGTTGCGGAGTTGGCTAGGGAGCTATTAAGCGATGTAAGAAAAGTTGTAACTGATTTAAAAGAATTGGATATAGATACACAAATTAATAGGTTAATTGTTCGGTTAGAGGAGAGTGGCTTCAAAGTTATTCGTAATATTAAGGTTGTTGACTTGCCGGCAAAATTAGAAGGAGTTGTTAACCTAATAATTAAAGAGGCTGTAACCAATATATTGCGCCACAGTAGTGCTAAATATTGTGAAATATCAATATTACAAACACTGGATAGTGTTGACATTAAAATGAAAAATAATGCAAATGAAACTAGCCAAATTACACTTGGAAATGGTCTATCGGGAATTAAAGAGCGATCTCTACAGCTAGGGGGAAAGGCCGAGTTTAGTTTTTGTAATCAACAGTTCGTTGCATTTATTAAATTGCCTTTGAGTATTAAATCGGAGCGGGCAGAATGATAAGAGTCTATCTTGTTGAAGATCAAGCGTTAGTTAGAGGAGCTGTTGCTGCTCTTTTAGGCCTTGATGAAAATATTCAAGTAATTGGTCAGGCTGAAAATGGCAAGGTGGCGCTTGCTGAAATACCAAAGTGTAAACCTGACATCGTTCTTACAGATATTGAAATGCCGGAGTTATCAGGAATTGAACTTGCTGAAAAATTGGCAATAGAAAAGAGTGAAAGTCGTATAGTAATCATGACTACTTTTTCTAAAGCAGGCTATATCAGGCGCTCTTTAGATGCTGGTGTAAAGGGGTTTATTCTTAAAGAGGCATCAAGTGATAGTTTAATTCTAGCACTTAAAAAAGTCATGTCTGGGCATAAAGTGATAGATCCTGAATTAGTTTTAAGTGCTTTAGATGATAGAGACCCACTAACTGAAAAAGAGCGGGCATCATTAAAGTTAGCTGCAGAGGGGTTAAAAACGCAAATGATTGCAGCTAAATTATACTTAAGTGAGGGAACCGTACGTAATTACTTGTCAGAGGCGATTAGTAAATTAAATGCAAGTAACCGTATCGACGCTGCTAGAATTGCAAAGAGAAAAGGGTGGTTATAAGGTCCTTAATTTTGCTATTAAATTATTGAGCAATTTGAGTGCGAAAACAGGTTTAATTAATTTCTTAAAAGTTTCATAGCTTTTGCCTGTCTCATTGTTAGGTTATGGGTTAAAATAACAACATAACCAACTAACAAGATAGTGAATGTCAAAACAGGATCCAAATCTCAGTCGAGAACAAGAAAAGTACGAAAACCCCGTCCCTAGCCGTGAGTTTATACTTACTCACTTAGAATCTCGTGCCAAACCAGCAAACTTCACACAACTTTGTGACGAATTACATGTGAATGATACAGAACGTCAAATTGCGTTCAAACGTCGTTTACGTGCTATGGAGCGCGATGGTCAACTGTATTTCAATAAGTTTAAATGCTACGCATTGATTGATGAATCAGGCTTGGTTAAAGGCAAGGTCATTGGTCATCGTGACGGATTCGGCTTTTTAGAAGTTGAAGGTGAGAGTAAAGATTGGTTTATCGCCAAGCACCAAATGAATATGGTGTTGCACGGTGACATTGTGCTTGCTAAAGGTAATCGCAAAGGCGCTAGCGGCAAATGCGAAGCACGTATCATTAAGGTCTTAACCAATGAACGTGCACCGATAGTTGGCCGCTATTTTGTTGAGCATGGTATTGCAGTTGTTGTGGCTGAAGACCCACGCATAACGCAAGACATTATGATACTACCGGGTAGTGAAAATGGCGCGCGCCACAACCAAATGGTGCAGGTGCAAATTACCCAAAACCCTAGCCGACATATGAATGCGGTAGGTAAAGTCACTGAGGTACTAGGTGAGCACTTAGCACCGGGTATGGAAATTGAAGTTGCACTACGCAATCACGATATTCCTCATGTGTGGCCAGAAGCGGTTGAAAAGCAAGTTGCTCATTTAGGTGAGTTTGTTGATGAGCAAGCAAAGCAAGGTCGTGTTGATTTACGTGACTTACCGCTGGTGACCATTGACGGTGAAGATGCCCGTGACTTTGATGATGCCGTTTATTGTGAGCGCAAGCCTTCAGGTGGTTGGCGTTTATGGGTGGCCATTGCCGATGTGTCGCACTATGTAGGAATGAACACGCCTCTGAATAAAGAAGCGATCGAGCGTGGTAACTCAGTGTACTTCCCTGAGCAAGTTATTCCGATGCTGCCAAAAGTGTTATCGAATGGCCTATGCTCATTAAACCCGAAAGTTGACCGCTTGTGTATGGTTGCTGAGATGACAGTATCAGAAGCAGGTAAGTTGTCTGGGTATAAATTTTACGAAGCGGTGATGAATTCACACGCTCGTTTTACCTACACGAAAGTGAATGCGATTTTACAAGGCGATGAAAAGCTGCGTGAAGAATATGCCGAGATGGTGCCGCATTTAACTGACTTGCATCAGATGTATATGGCACTAAAAGCAGCACGCCAAGAACGTGGTGCGATTGAGTTTGAAACCTTAGAAACGCGTTTTGTGTTTAATGCACACCGTAAGATTGAATCAATCGTGCCAGTGGTTCGCAATGATGCACACAAACTTATAGAAGAGTGCATGATTTTAGCGAACGTATCGGCAGCCCGATTATTAGAAAAGCACGAGGCAAGTGCGCTTTATCGTGTGCATGATGAGCCTGATGCTGAAAAGCTTGGTTTCTTCAGAAACTTTTTATCAGAGCTTGGTATCGAAACCGCGATTTCTGATGAGCCAACACCAAAAGAAATCACTCACGTGTTAACTAAATTAGGCGACCGCCCAGAAGCTGAGCTTATTCAAACCATGCTGCTCCGTTCAATGAAGCAAGCGGTGTATCAGCCTGATAACATTGGCCACTTTGGTTTAGCTTTACCGGCGTATGCCCACTTTACGTCGCCTATTCGTCGTTATCCTGATTTAGTGGTGCACCGTGCAATTAAAGCGGTACTTAAAGCGCAAGGTCAGCAAACATCGGGTGAGTATGCCTACACTGATGACGAAGTTGATATTTTAGGTGAGCAGTGTTCAACCACTGAACGCCGTGCTGATGATGCGACTCGTGAAGTCGCAGATTGGCTTAAATGTGAATTTATGCAAGACCATGTTGGTGACGAATTTGGTGGGGTGATCTCATCGGTAACTAACTTTGGTTTATTTGTACGCTTAGACGATTTACAAATCGACGGCATGATCCATGTAACTAACCTGGGCAATGAGTACTTCCATTACGATGGTGCTAAGCATTGCTTGATTGGTGAACAAACGCACACCGTTTATCGTTTAGGCGATAAATTAACGGTTCAGGTGTCATCTGTCAGTCTTGATGAGCGACGCATAAACTTAGTGTTAGCAGGTGAAGCGCAACAAGACCGTTATGCGCGTCGTCGTGGCCGTAGTGCTCCTGCAAAACCAAGTGTTCGTGCTCAGCTTAAAGCAGGTAAAATTCCTGGTAAAAAAGCGCAGTCAGGCAGCTTTGAGGCAAAATCAGGCGATAAAGACAACGAAAAACGTGGCAAGTCTTCACCTTCTAAAGGGCGTAAAAAGCCTAATAGTAAACAAGCTGATGCTGTAAAAGCTGGCAAAAAGAAGAGTAAGAAAAAAACCACTAAAAAGGCAAAAAGACCGGGTAAGAATGCCCGTAAACGTAATGGCCGAGGAGCAAATAATACGTGAGTAATGAATTAATTTTTGGTTTTCACTCAGTTGAAGCAATATTAGCAAAAGAGCCTGAGCGCTTTTTAGAAATATACGCTTTAAAAGGACGTGAAGATAAACGTTTAAACCCGGTTATTGACCAAGCACGTAAATTCGGTATTTCTGTACAATTTATGCAGCGTAAAGCGCTTGATAATAAAGCAAATGGTGAGCAGCACCAAGGCATTATCGCTAATGTAAAAGCGGCGCGCATGTACAACGAAAAAGATCTAGATGAGATCATTGCCCATGAAGAAACGCCTTTCTTACTGGTGCTTGATGGCATTACTGATCCGCATAACTTAGGTGCCTGTTTACGTACTGCAGATGCTGCGGGCGTGCACGCGATTATCGTTCCTAAAGACAAGTCTGCAAAACTCAACGGCACAGCGCGTAAAGTCGCATGCGGTGCAGCAGAAACAGTGCCATTGGTACAAGTCACCAATCTTGCGCGTACGCTACGTGAAATTAAAGATGCTGGCGTTTGGGTTGTCGGCACTGCCGGTGAAACAGATACAGAGTTATTTGATGCAAATCTAACAGGGCCAATGGCTGTTGTTATGGGTGCTGAAGGGGATGGTATGCGCCGTCTTACACGTGAGCATTGTGACTTATTAGTTAAAATCCCAATGGCTGGTACGGTATCTAGTTTAAATGTGTCAGTTGCGACCGGTATTTGTTTATTTGAAGTGTTACGTCAGCGTAATGCAACGCAAATCTAACTTGGTAAATTTCAGACACAAAAAAGCCGATGTAACATCGGCTTTTTTGTATCTAACAGTTCTGATTAGATCTTTGCAAAAGCGTCTTGTAGTGGTGGTACTACTTGCTTCTTACGGCTTAATACGCCATCTAACCATACGCGACCGTCTTCTGATTTAACATCATAGGCAGCTTCGATTACTGATACGTCATCAGACGCAATTAGCATTTCAGAGCCTTCTTTCATGATATCAGTTAACAGGAGTAATACTGAGTGGCGACCGCCTTCTTCTTTAAGCTTTGCGATGTCAGCTTCAAGATCTGCTTTGATCTCATCAAATACAGCAAGGTCTATAACTTCTAGCTGGCCAATACCTACTAACTTACCGTTCATGTTGAAGTCTTTGAAATCACGCATTACTAAATCACGTGCAGGTGTGCCTTCCACTGCTGATTTAACCTTGAACATTTCCATGCCCAGTTCTTTGAAATCTTCGATGCCAGCGATTTCAGCAAGTGCTTCAACACACTTGATATCAGCTGTTGTACACGTTGGTGATTTAAAGATTACAGTGTCGCTTAAGATTGCGCATAACATGATGCCTGCGATATCTTTTGGAATCTCTACGTTGTAGAAGTCATACATCATTTTGATGATAGTGTTTGAACAACCCACTGGGCGGATCCAACACTCAAGTGGTGTTGACGAAGTTAAGTCGCCTAATTTGTGGTGATCAACAACACCTACAACACGTGCTTCATCGATGTCATCAGGTGCTTGTGTTTTTTCTGTGTGGTCAACGATATAAACGTCTTCGCCCGCGTAGCTAAGTTTTAGCTCAGGTGCTTCGAAACCGAATTTATCTAGAATAAATTGTGTTTCAGGTGATACTTCACCTAAACGCGTCGGGATCGCAGGTTCATTGATCTGGTTTTTTAAGTAAGCAAGCGCAATTGCACCGCAAATTGAATCTGAATCAGGGATCTTATGACCCACTACATACATTGACATTGACGGAACTCCTTTAAATTTGGCGGATATTTTAGCAAAGTATCGACAGATTGATACATAACAGACATGAAATTTTGTTGATCAATTACAACTGCCAATTAATGTCCTTTTTGGTTACACTTTAAGATATTGAAAACTGAGGAAGATACTGATGCGCTTGAGCCGAAAAGCATGGAATAATGTGGTGATTATTTCGATGCTATTGATGATTTTTTTCTTCAATGGCCTACATAAAAAGCTCAATACACAGCCCGTTGAAGAAGGAGTACAAGCATTACTCCCAGAGCAAAGTTTCATTTTAGCAATGGCATTTCCAGAATTAAAAATCGAACGTATCGGCACCTCTTGGCGTAGCCAATCACTGCAAGAAACCACATGGCAAGGCGATGAGCAGCAGCTCGAACAACTCGTTGAACTTTGGCAACATCAAAAACTGACTATTGCCAGTCTCCCTGTTAGTAAAATTTCACAGACATCGGCTGATTATGTTGCCTCCGTGTGGCTAGCTGGGGAGCAGTTGCCAGCGGTGTATCAGTTGTACAACATAGATCAGCAATACTATTTATTAGATAAGCGGTTACAACGAGTATTTGAGCTTGAACAAGCTGATGCTGCTAAGTTATTTCCGTTATACCCGTTTTAAGAGAGTCACAGATGCCTGAATTACCAGAAGTTGAAGTTAGCCGTTTGGGAATAACGCCGCATGTGCTTAACCAAACAGTGACCAAAGTAAATATTCATAACGCCAGTATGCGTTGGCCTGTGCCTGATGATGTATATCAATTACAAGGACTTAAAGTTACCTCAGTAGAGCGTAGAGCAAAATATTTATTACTCGGTTGTGAGCTGGGTAGTGTTATTTTGCACTTAGGAATGTCGGGCAACTTACGAGTTGTGAGTGCTGATGAGCCATTAAAAAAGCACGACCATATCGAATTTATTTTAGCCTCAGGTAAAGCGCTAAGACTCAACGACGCGCGTCGCTTTGGTGCCTGTTTGTGGCAAGCGCCAGGCGAATGTCATACCTTGTTAACCAAACTCGGGCCGGAGCCACTTACCGATGAGTTCGCTGCAAAGCGTGTTTACGAACAGTCTAGAAATAAAAAAGTACCGATAAAACAGTTTATTATGGATAACGCGGTGGTAGTTGGTGTGGGTAATATCTATGCCAATGAGTCGTTATTTAAGGCCGGAATTCACCCGAAACGAGAAGCCGGCAAGGTGTCTTTAAAGCGTTATCAGCAATTAGTGCCTATTATTAAAGAAACACTTGCTGCGGCTATCACCCAAGGCGGCACAACATTAAAAGATTTTGCTCAAAGTGATGGTAAGCCTGGTTATTTTGCCCAGCAATTACTGGTTTATGGTCGCAAAGGTGAGCCATGTGTCAATTGTAAAGAGCCATTAAAAGAAATTAGGTTAGGACAAAGAAGCACTGTGTACTGCTCTAATTGTCAAAAATAACAATGAAGAAGCACGCCAAGGCGTGCTTTTTCATTACAGTTCAAATGGTGCTACACCAACGGCTTTCATCTTGTAGCCTACTTGAGCAATTTCACCAGACCAGGTTTCGGTGCTGATAACGCCAGTCACGACAATCGCATCGTAGAGGCTTTCGATTGGTACGCCGTCTTTAATCGTGACATGCACAATTTGATTTGGCGGCGGTGGTGGCACGTGAATACAGGCGCCAAAATAAGGGACCAATAAAAACTCGGTGATCACTTCGCTGTCGCCTTCAAGTGGTACAACAAAGCCGGGCAAACTTACTGATTGACCATTAAGTTCTTTTACCACGGGAGCATCAAGGTCTGGTTGCACCCAGTTTTGTTCAGAGCCTTCATGGTTTGCTTGTGCTTGGGTATCGATTTGCACATGACCTTTTGGAATTAAATCTTCCCAGAAGATTTCTTTAGGTGCGCCAGCATTAGCGCTAGCACACACAACTAATGCGACTAAAGCGACGAATTTTCGAAAAAACGGCATAACATTCCTTAAATTTTAATACTCATGCCATCAGCAAGAGAGTAGAAATACGCACGGGTTGCAGGAATTAACCCAACAATAAAGCCTGCGACCATTATCGCAGCTAAGAGCATGAGTTCATAGGATGACAATAAAGCAATATTTAGGCTTATTCCGGCATGGCTTTGCAAGTAATCTGCGCCGAGTAGCATTAAAGCATAGAACAGTGAGGTGCCAACAATGCAGCCAAGCCCTGTGATAAGTAACGATTCGACACTGATCAAGGTGAAAATATGCCATGGCCTTGCGCCAACAGAGCGCAAAATAGCAAGTTCTCTGCGGCGTTGATTTAAGCTTGAAAGCAGGCTCGTTAACATGCCAAGCAAACTGATCAGCACCACGACGATAGAAAATAATAGCAAGATTTTTTCAACGATAGAGAGCATTTCCCATAGTTCACGCAAAGTAACCCCCGGCATGATGGCAAGCAGTGCCTCATCTTTGTATTGGTTAATATTACGACGCACTTGTAAGGTATAAAGTGGTGAATCAAAACCAAGTAAAAAAGCGGTTATTTGTTTTGGTGTGCCAACTAAATCAACATCATCATGCTGGTCGTGGTCGTGGTCGTGGTCGTGGTCGTGGTCATTTGCATCAGCCTGAACGGCTTCATGCTGATGAGCATGACCACCATGAATCGCTTCAATTGCTGCAAGTGGAATATGCAGGGTTTTATCAACAGGCGTGCCCGTTGAATTTAAAATACCGACCACTTTAAATGGGTTATCGTCATGATTATGAAAACTGGTATTGCCCATGCCGTGCGCAATCACCACTTCATCGCCTAGCTGATAGCCTAAGCTGCTGGCAACCTCTGCACCTAAAACAACCTCAAATAAGTGATTAAATTCATGGCCTTGTGAAAAGCTCAACGACTGCTTTTTAGCAAAGCGATAGTGCTCAAAATAGTCTTTATTTGTACCAAGTACAGCCAAGCCTTTATGGCTGTCGCCAAGCGACATAGGAATAGCCCATTTCACACCCCGTTGCCCAGAGATGAATTGGTAGCTTTTCCAACTCACGCCATTGTTTGCATGACCAATGCGAAAGACCGAAGACAACAGCAATTGGATGTCACCGGTACGCGCACCGACAATTAAATCAGTGCCAGAAATTGTATTGCTAAAGCTACTTTTAGCATCAACTCGAACCCGTTCAATCGACATGAGTAGCATCACGCTTATGGCTATTGTAAACAAAGTGAGTAGGGCACTGGCCTTACGGTTTAATAAACTTTTTGTGGCGAGTTTAATGAGTAGCATCTGTGCCTCCTTGTAACTCAACAAGGCTGACACTTCGGGTAAATAGTGTTTGTAATGTTTCATCATGGCTAACAAAAATTAGCGTGCTATTTGCTGCGCTTGCCTGCTCAAATAACAATTTTACGAAGGCTTGGCGATTTTGTGTGTCGAGTGCTGAGGTAGGTTCATCTGCAATAATAATTTCAGGGCTGCCAATAAAGGCTCGCGCTGCGGCAACTCTTTGTTGCTGGCCAATACTCTGCTGTGCAACTGCTTGATGCTGCAAGTTATCATTTAGCCCTAAAGCGCTCAGTAAGCGGCTTGCTTCAGCGGCTATTGTTGCACTATTTTTTAATGCGTTTTTTTGCCTTTGCTTTGAAAATTGGCAACCCAAAGTCACATTTTCAATAGGCGATAAATAAGGTAGTAAATTAAAGTTTTGAAAAATATAGCCAATATGGTCGGCACGAAAACGGTCACGTTTACTATTACTAAGTTGGTTAATCGCTTTACCAAGCAGCTCGATATTGCCCTGTGTTGGCACTGTGACGCCAGCAAGCAATGATAATAACGTTGATTTACCACAACCACTCGGACCGTGAAGAAAAACATGTTCGCCTTGATCAATATCTAGCTTAGTAATATCGATCGTCGGCTCGGATTGTTTTGCGTGCCATTTAAAAAGCACATTTTCAAGCGTGATCATAACGACCTATGAATTGTTACCATCGCCAGTAATTTAATTTTCTACGCATTTTAAAATTACGAATAAAATTACGTGGTTTCGGCTTAAGTGCAGGATTGCTCAATAGTAATTCATTGCTAGCAGCAAGTACACGTTGACTCGATAAGCCGTCTTGATATGGATGCAGTTGCTGGCAGAAGTGCTCAATTTTCGCCATTAATTCAGCAGGCTGTGTGAAGGCATAATCAATCGCTTCAGTTAGTTTATCGACATCAGTGACATCAATAAGGTGCTCGCCGGGTGCTTGGTTGCAGAAAGTCACGACGGGTTTTCTTTGTAAGATAAACATAAGCAAAATAGATGAGGTATCACACAGCATGACATCAGCAGCTTGCAACAGCGGTAATACATTATCTGTCTCGACAAAGGTTAGGTTTTCGTTTTGTAGAGCCTTGTATTGTTCAACAAGCTCGCTTGGCATTTTCGGGTGGAATTGTACCAAAATTCGCCATTTACCTTGCTCACTGTACGCTTTTATTTGTTCGTATAATTTAGGTGCAAGAGACAGGCGTTTTGAAAAAGTCGAACAAATTAATAGTGTTTTTCTGTTGTCGTCTGGGTTTTTGTATGGATTGTTTTCAATCTCACTAAAAAAAGGATCCAGTGTTGGCCAGCCCGTTTCCTTTACTTGAAAAAAGCCATGCTTTTTAGCTAAAGCTTGGAAAGGAGCTGTAGTATTTGGCCCTTGCGTACAGTACAAATCAAAACAACCTCTGACTTTAAAATGGTCATTTTGGCCTTTGCTATTTAACTTCCCCGCATCAAAACCATGGAATACGCCAACTTTAACCCCAGGTATAAAAGTGGGAATGCTATTAGAAGGTGCAAAAAGTACATCGGGTTGCCAATCGTGTATAGCCTCAACGCTATCTAAGGTTTGCTCGTTTTCATCAAGAAAATCACGATTTACAGTTTTCCCATGTAAAAACCATTTAACTTCACCGCCACGGGCTAAAATCTCCCGTTGTAATGGGCGTAAGATCGCGTACGAATAGTTCTGCGAAATAAACATTAAATATTTTTTTTCTGCGGTAGCTGCTAAGTAATCCAAGAAAACCTCCTATTTCGAGGGCACTAGTATAGCGAAATAATGTTTATGACAGCAAAATTACTGAAAGTTTAAATTTTTATGGTTTTTATTACATCCGCAGGCAGCTGATGATAGTGCAATGATTGAGCTTTCAAAGCGTCTAGATTATTATAAGCGGCCATAACCCCAATCCCATACATGTGCTCACAAGAGCATGCCAAATACTATCGGAGATAGCATGACTAGCTATAAAGTTTTAGACGTAAACGATGATTTACCGATCCGTACCAAAGGTGCGGTACACAGTGGTAAAGTGCGTTCAGTTTATTGGTTAACTGATGAAGACAGCGCTCGTTTAATTAATGAAAAAGGTTATCAAGTTCCAAAAGGAACTGAGCTAGCTATTATGGTTATTTCTGACCGTATTTCTGCGTTTGATTGTATTTGGCAAGGTGAAAACGGTTTAAATGGTGTGCCTGGTAAAGGTATCGCGCTAAACTCTGTGGCATCTCATTGGTTTAAGTTATTTGATAAAGCAGGCCTTGCTGGTAACCATATTGTTGATATTCCACACCCTTATGTATGGATTGTGCGTAAAGCAAGTACTGTAAAAGTTGAAGCCATCGCTCGCCAATATATTACTGGCAGTATGTGGCGTGATTACGCGAAAGGCACGCGTAATTTCTGTGGTATTGATTTACCAGAGGGCTTAGCTGCGAACCAAAAGCTAGATGAAGTGTTAATTACGCCATCAACGAAAGGCATTATTACCGGTGTTGCTGAGATCCCTGAAGTAGATGATGTAAATATTACCCGTGAAAATATTACGAATAATTTAGCTGTTTTTAACTTCAAATCTGAAGATGATGTCGCTAAATATGAGCAATTACTTGTTGAAGGCTTTAAGCTGATCAGTGATGAACTTGCACAGCTTGATCAAATCTTTGTCGATACTAAATTTGAATTTGGTTATGTTGAAGACATTGATGGTTCAGATAAGCTTATCTATATCGATGAAGTAGGCACACCAGACTCATCACGTATCTGGGATGGTCCAGCTTACCGTGACGGTAAAATCATTGAAAACTCAAAAGAGGGTTTCCGCCAGTTATTAATTAATAACGTGCCAGACAGCGACGTGTTATTAAATAAAGACCGTATGGGCGAGCGTGAGCAGCTTGCTAAAGACTACACCTTGCCAGAATCAGTGATGCTTGAAGTGTCTGATACCTACGTTGGCATTGCGAGTAAAATTATTGGTCAAGAAATCACTATTCCTAGTGACCCAAGAAGTGAAGTAATCGCAATTTTAGATAGTGATTACGGCTTAATTAAGCACGATTAATAGGCATTTACTAATTTTATTCATAGCTAAAATGCTATTTTTAAAGCCAAGCTGTCACAAATAACATTGCTTGGCTTTTTATTACCTTCTGTACTCACTTCTGAATGATGTATAAGGTAATTAAACGGGATAAACATGATCCCAATAGTCTCCACCTTTCTGACATTACAGATTAATTGATAACGAAAGTAATACTAAGCAAAGTTATTACTGTAACTAATTCACTAAGTTTTAAGTTTTTCGTCAATACTTTCTTGCCTAAAACCGGTCTCTATCAATGAAATGATTAGGTATAACTTAACAATAGATTAATCTATACTGAATTGTGAACTAAGAGCGGAACTAATTAATTATGTTGATGTTTGCGAATTTTTTTAGCCGGGTATGTTACGTTGCTTTGTTATTAGGCTCAACGAATGTACTTTCAGCGGACTTTTCCTTTGTTGTACGCGATCAATTTGGAGAGCCATTAAAAGATGCTGTTATTGAGTTTAAGGATCAGCAGTTAAATCACCAAGATAACTTATCAGTTGCCGTCATGGACCAGGTTGATAAGCACTTTACCCCTAAAGTACTTGTTATTCAAAACGGGCAATTAGTTGACTTCCCAAATAGTGATAATATTCGCCATCATGTGTACTCATTCTCGACTGTAAAGCAATTTGACATCAAACTTTACTCTGGTCGACCTGAAAAACCCGAAAAATTTGAATCACCTGGGATTGTTGTTCTCGGTTGTAATATCCATGATTCAATGGTCGGATACATTTATGTTGCAGATAGTTCAGAAGTGCTAAAAACGAGCGTAGATGGGAAGGTTCAATTAAATGTGAGTACATTTCCTGCTAGCTTTACGGTATGGCAACCAAACCAACAGAGTGATATCGATCAGAAAAAAACAATTACATTTGCTGATTCTTCGCAGGTTGCAGATATTGTCATTACTACAATAGAGCCGAAACCACGAAATACATTTGGAGAAATGTTTAAGGGTACTAATGATTAATAGTTTAAGAGGGCGAGTTATTGCCTTATGTGTTGGTCTTGTTCTGTTAACAAGCTTAGTCAGCCTAGTTAGTTCTTGGTGGTCAGCGAATCGTTTTAATGACCAAAAGCTTCTAGAAGATATTAATGTTGCTGAGAATGTTTTTAACCAGTATTTAAGTGCGAAAGAGAGCCTTCTTCTAACTGCTGCAAAAGTGTTAACAGCAGATTTCGGTTTTAAACAAGCTGTCGCAACTCAAGACGCCGATACTATCAGCAGTGTCTTAAATAATCATAGTAGGCGGATTAATGCTGATTTAATGATGCTCATAAACTTATCTGGGGAGCTCGTTTCTGCTAATACGGATTTCGCTCACATGCCAAATGAGTTTACGGCATTAATGAAGCAGTTATTAGATAACCCTGAGCAGTCAAATTTCATCGTTATCGAGCAGACTCTTTATCAAGTTATTATATTGCCAGTTCGCGCACCGAGAACAGTTGCATATAGTTTGGTTGGTTTTGAAATCACAGATCTAGTTGCCGAAGAGTTAAAAAAACTTACAACTATGGATGTAAGTTTTATCGGAGAGGATGATGATGTCGTTGAAACCTCTCTTGTTGATAAGCCAGAAGATAATGCAGTACTTAGGCATTTTGAAAATAAATCTACACAGCGAATTTTTGGGGAAAAGCCAGTTTATCGTAATCGCCTTGTTGAGCTACCTTCGGTTTCTGGGCATAAAGTATCAGTGCTACTAAGTGCCGATTTAACTCGAAGTTATCTTGAATTTGAGCAGCTCTTTTTTACTATTATTTCATTAGCAGCTATCACAGTTGTGATTGGCGTTTTAGCTAGTGGGATTTTGGCTAAAAACCTTACCACACCGCTTTCTAAACTTACTTTACTTGCTCAGCAATTCGCGCGGGGTAACTACAAAGCTGAATTTATAGGAAAAAAACAAAGTACTGAAATTACGACGTTAGTTGATGCATTCAATAATATGGGTAATGACATTAAAGAACGTGAACGACAAATCAACTTTCAAGCAAGTCATGATACGTTAACGGGGTTTTTAACACGCAGTGCCATGTTGGAAATTATGGAGTCGCTATTAGGGCAAGGCACTGAATATACTTTAGTTGCTATTGATATAAGAGGTTTGCGGCATATCAATGACAAACTTGGCCCTCGTATTGGAGATGATTGTTTAAGAGAAGTTGCTGAACGTATTAGTGAGTATTCTGAGCCGCTTGGTGGAGTCAATGCACGCATAGGTGGAGATGAGTTTTTAACCTTATTTCCAAGTGGAAAAGCAGAGCAATTAAAAAGTGGAGTCATGGATTTAATGGCTCAGCTACAAGTCGGTTACACTATTCAAGGCTTGAATATTACCTTGCGATTTAGCGCTGGTGTAGTTCATTGTACCTTTGAGGGAGTTAAGCCCGATGATCTAATGCGCCGAGTTTTAATCGCAATTGATACAGCTTCGTCAAAAAAGAAGAATGTTCATTATTATCAAAACGGTGAAGATGAAGAGTATCTGGAACGGTTGGCAATTATTGATGAATTAAAACATGCATTACAAGCAGACGATGGCCAATTGTTTATGACTTATCAACCAAAGCTAAATTTAAACACCTCTAAGATCGATAAAGTGGAAGCGCTGATCCGTTGGCAAAGAAAGGATGGGCAGTGGGTATCACCGGAGCTATTTATTGATTTAGCGGAGCAGTCAGGTGTTATTGTTGATTTGACTGCTTGGGTAGTTAAAACAGTTGTCACTCAAGTCGCAAGGTGGCAAGAACAAGGCATTATTATGCAAGCCGCTATCAATGTTTCGGCTCAAGATATTGCCTTCCCAAGCTTTTTCTCTCATTTGGCAAAACAATTAAAAGAGAATGATGTTAATGGACAGCTTATTACAATAGAGCTGACAGAACGCGACATGATAGAAAATGAAGAACAAGGTATTAAAGCATTAGAAAACCTAAAATCACTTGGGGTAAAAATATCGCTAGATGATTATGGTGTTGGGCAAACTTCATTGGGTCGCTTGAAATTACTACCTATCGATGAACTTAAGTTAGATAAATGCTTTATTCTTCAATTGGAGCAATCTAAACAAGATCAGTATATTGTTGAATCAACAATAAACTTAGGTCATCAGCTAGGTTTCTCTGTCGTTGCAGAAGGTGTTGAAAATAAAGCTTCTTTAGACTTTTTGAAACTAATGAAGTGCGATTATGCGCAAGGGTATTACTTGAGCAGGCCACTAAAATCAGAGCAGTTTTTACAATGGCTAGAGGTCTATAATGAAGCATCTTAATTGGCTATTTGGACTAACTTTCATTGTTTTTACAAGTTCAGGGTTTGCAGCTTCAGGTAAATTATTAGCAACGCCCGGAGTCTCTCAGGTTGAAGGCAGTGCGGGTGGTGGGATTGTTCCATGGGCTCAGCTCGCAGGCTATGCAAGTGATGATGAAATCGCTTTGAATGGCTTTTGCAGTCGTGCAAATGTGAGTGATTACCGCTTAGATGTTTGTGGTGCGCAGCTAAATGTTAATGATCGCGTTGAATTTAGTTATGCGGAGCAACGTTTCGAAGTTCCCGCATTAAATACCGATATTGAGCAATCAATTACCGGGGCAAAAGTACGCTTATATGGTGACATTGTTTACAGTAAATGGCCGCAATTAAGTTTAGGTGTGCAGCATAAGTCTTTAGATGATGGCAGTATTGCTAGTTTTTTAGGTGCAAAAGATACCAGCGGTACCGATATTTACCTTGCTGCTAGTAAATTACATTTAGGGGCGCTTGCAGGGTATAATTGGTTTTGGAACACCACCTTTCGTTATAGCGATGCCAATCAGCTAGGTTTGTTAGGTTTTGGCGGTCCTGATAGTGATAAAAAATTGTTGTTTGAAGCATCTACAGCGGTGTTTTTAACCCATGAAATAGCTTTGGGTGTTGAGTATCGGGTAAAGTCCAATAACCTTGGTTTAGGAGAGCAAGATTGGCAGGATGTATTTGTGGCTTGGTTTCCTAATAAGTATGTTAGCATCACCGCTGCTTGGTTAGACTTAGGAAGTATTGCTGGTGCTGAAGACCAAACTGGTTGGTACTTATCAGTAACAGGGTATTGGTGATGATAAAAACACTTTTTACATTTGTATTTACCGTTATGCTTGTGGGTTGTGTAAGTAGCAATAATGGCACCTTGTACCAGCAACTTAATGGTAAACAAGGGATTGAAAAATTGGTTGAAAGTTTTATCAATCAAATAGGCCATGACGAACAGATTTTAGCTTATTTTAAACAAAGCAATGTTGCGCATTTTCGCCAAGGCTTTATCACTCATTTGTGTAGTGTCACCGAAGGTCCTTGTGAGTACAAAGGCGATAACATGGTTGATATACACACTGGAATGAATATCCCTGAAAAAGACTTTAACCGTGTGGTAGAGCTTTTGATTAATGCTATGGACGAACAACAGATTCCGCAAACGGTACAAAATAAGATTTTGAGTCGTTTAGCACCGCTGCGCTCTGAGGTAATTGATATTTAGCTAGATTAGTTTACTTACAGCTGAACTTATATCATCAGGGGTGATGTCTCTAATTATATCTTTTTCATCCAATTGGTAGCCATTTGCAACTAATGGAATGTAATTTTTTTGCTTCGGTGCAACTGTGCTCCAAGGTGAAGTGCCTAAACCTACAATAGCCACAAATGGGATACCAGCAGCTGCAGCTATATGCATAGGGCCAGAATCAATTGTAACTAATAAATTTAATGAGCCAATGATATCCAGCATTTCACCTATCGATGTTTCACCTACCAAATTACTGATTTTAATCTTAGGATTATTGAGTTCTTTAATCAGAAGCTCTGAGTCTTTTTTCTCGCTTGGGTCACCGATCAAAATGAAATGGATAGTTGTATTATTTTCAGCTATTTTTTTTATCGCAGTGGTCGCTAAATCATTAGGGTAGTGGCGACTTTTCTTATTTTTTCCTCCAAAATATAACCCAATGTTTAGAGTCTTAATGTCAGTATCGATAAAAGTACTTTTATTGATATTTATCTTTGTGTTAGGGATTTTCTGTAATAGATTTCCGTGAGCATGATTTACTAAAAAACAATAACGAAAAATGTAATGATGATTCTTATTTAATTTCGGAGAATGAGTCAAAAAGGGACTTCGACCATTCTGGGCGTAGCCAATACGGAATTTAATTTTTGCAAAAAAGCAAAGAAGGGCTTCTGAAAGAGAATTTCTCATTATAAATGCCAGTTCAATATCTTTTTTTTTCAGGGTACTAGCAAACCCAAGTAGTGATGTAGGTTGTGTAGAACTAAATCGATTGTCAGAAATAATTACGAGAGATTTATCTCTTTCGAAAATAGGCACTAAATGAGGCCGAGCAATTACAAAAATTTGTTTTTGAGGATAAAGCGACTTAAGTAACTCTATGGCTGGAGAACAATTTATAGCATCGCCGATGAACTTTGGCAGAATAACTAAAATGTTCCCTTTGATAGACTTAGCATCAATAATTTTTTTTTGCATAAAAGTTTATCGATTTCAAATATACTGTAATTGTGGGAAGTAATATCATAACACTAACTTTCTTAGTGTTGTTGAATTGTCTTTCCTTATAAGTTACGTACATTATGCTACACTTTTATTCCAAACCATCAATAAGCTTTTGAAAGTAGCAAGTCTATGCCTTTTGAAAGCTGAAACGATAGTATAATCCGTGTATACTTCGTACTTTTTAAGATTCCTTGCTAGTTACCTTTTCAAAAATAATAATAAAGATTGTTTAGCCTTAATGAATATAATTTTCGATACTCAAAGCCTCTACTACCTGCCGCAATATATTCCGGTATACAAAAAACTACTTACTATGGGAATAATTGGTCGGTTTGTTTTTTATCGAAATAGCCATGAACAAACAATCCAGCAAATCATAGATGACAATGAACTTGAGCATATTTGGGTTGATAATCAAAAGCAAGCTATTGAATATTACGAAAATGAGCGAGCAGATTGGGTGTTTTTTGCAAACTCATTTATGTTTTTGGACCGTTTACACAAAGTATCTAAAAGCGCTCAGTTAGGGCATGGCATTGGGCCTAAAGCTAGTTACTATACCAAATCTTCAAAAGCTATGACTGTTAGGTTTGTTGAGGGGCAATATCGCCTTAAGCGTTTACAAAATATGTATCCAGATGATTGTTTTGTTGATGTGGGGTTTTGTAAACTTGACGATATTTTTAATCAAGTGCCCCTTGATGGTGCTTTAGATTTAACGAAATTTGATAAAAGTAAAAAGACTATTCTCTATGCTCCTACATTCTACCCAAGTAGTATCGAGCGCTTTCCAAAAAACTGGCCAGAGCAATTTTCTGACTTTAACATTCTGATCAAACCTCACTATTTCTCAATATGTAAAAGCCGCTATCAAAAGCAGCGTGATTTATTAGAGCATTGGTCAAACTACGATAATGTTTATCTTGCTCGGGTTGAGGACTATTCACTATTACCATTTTTAGATCAGGCTAACTTACTTATAAGTGATGCATCTTCCGCTCTTTTTGAGTTCGCTTTACTTAATAAGCCTGTAATTTGGTGCGATTTCTTGAAGTTGCGTTGGAGCTACAGAGGTATCTTCTCTTATCGTTTTAAACGTCGTATGGATCAAGACTACGGTGAATATGCCGATATTGCTGTACATGCAAAAAATTACAAAGACTTACACAAACTTGTTATCGAGCAACTTGAAAATCCTGAGTCTTTGGCTGAGACAAGGCTTGAATTGGCTGAAAAGCTAGCAGGTAAACTTGATGGCAAAGCAAGTGAACGAATCGTCAATTACTTAGTCGAAAATAATTAAGTTATTAAGAGTACACACTGGAAAAATTAATGAAGAAGATAGGTTACACGACAGGTGTTTTTGATTTATTTCATATAGGTCATTTAAACATTTTAAAACGAGCAAAATTAGAATGTGATTACTTGATTGTTGGTGTAACTACCGATGAGCTTTGTCGTAACGTAAAAAATAAAGAGCCCGTCATTCCTTTTCAAGAACGAATGGAAATTGTTGAAGCTATTAAATTTGTGGATGAAGTTGTCCCACAGGTTAATTACGACAAAGAAGAAGCTTGGAACAATTTGAAATTTGATAAAATGTTTGTCGGTGATGATTGGAAAGGAACCGAAAAGTGGAACAAAATAGAAGCTGATTTTGCAAAACTTAATGTTGAGATTTGCTACTTTTCTTACACATCTCACACATCAAGCACAAAGCTGCGTGAAGTGCTTGATAAGATGAGTAAAAGCTAATGAAGAACATCGTCTCGCCAGAGTGGCTTAACGTGCATTTAAACCAGGATAACTTGGTTATCTTCGATGCAGGAATGGTACGCCCTGGTTTACCGGGTGAGTATGCGCCTAAGGCGATGCTCCCAAATGCACAGCGTTTTGATTTCAAAAAGACGCTGGCAGATAACAGCAATCCTGTACCAAGTATGATGTGCAGTAGTGAGCAGTTCACAGAGCATATGCAACTAGCTGGTGTTAACCAAGACTCTCTGGTTGTGATTTATGAAGACCAAGGCTTGTTCAGTTCTGCCCGTGCGTGGTGGATGTTTAAAGCCATGGGCTTTGATAACGTAAAAGTGTTAAGCGGTGGTTTGGCTAAGTGGCAGGCACTAGGCTTTGCAACACAAGCACGTTATTCAGCTGCTTCTGGTCAAGGCAACTTTGTTGCTAGCCCACGTGTTGATTACTTTATCAGTGCTGAGCAAGTACTTAACTCACTTGATGAACAAAGCACACTAACACTCGATGCTCGTCCTTATGAGCGATTCACCGGTGAACACGCTGAGCCGCGCGAAGGTATGCGCAGTGGTCATATTCCAAATAGTCGCAGTTTATCTCTAGCAACAGTGCTAAATAACGGTGAGCTTAAACCGCTTAGCGAGTTGCAAGCATTATTTGAACAACACATAGCGCCGCATCACACCCAGTTGCAGTTTAGCTGTGGTTCAGGTGTAACCGCTTGCGCAATTGCATTGTGTGCCGATGAATGTGGTTACGCTAACTTACGTGTTTACGATGGCTCATGGAGTGAGTGGGGCGCTCGTCACGAGCTACCTATTGAAATAGGCCCGCATCAATAAACTCAGCGTAATTTTGCCAGCTGCCGATACTGTTTTTATTCAGTGGCTGGCGAATTTGCTTTTTACTCGCCGTGGCTGATGCTGCATTGTTTTTATAAAAAGTCAGGCAGTTTTCCTGCCAGCTTAAATCACAAAACGCATAGAGCTTTTGAGTTTGTTCGGTAGGCTCTGCCACCAATTGCTCATAGCTTTGCAAAAAAACGTTCTCAGGATACTTGTTGGCAAAATGACTGACTAATGCCGAGTAATCTTGATGGAACGAGGTAATATCTTCAAGTGTAAAACTGTAGTGATGAAACACACTTTGCGGGTTATAGATCTGTCTAAAATTGGCGATGCTGCAATCTTGCCAGCCCCGCTGCATACAAACGATTTTAGCATTAGGAAAAGCCGCTAAAATAAAATCAATATAGTAAAAGTTAAATGGCTGTTTATCACAACTTCTTAGGCCGCCACTTAGTAGCTCGGCTCTCTGTTGATAGCTAGCCAGTGCTGTCTTTATCGCCTCAGATTGATATGCCTTATCGAGCATTTCGCTGTCAATTACACGAGTTGATTGCGTGGCGTGCTGTATGAGTTGCGCAATATCGTTTAATTCCCCAACCCCTTGCAGTTTTGAACTTTGATTAAGGATTTTCTCAACTAAGGTTGTACCAGAGCGGGGCATGCCAACAACAAAAACGGGTGAGAACTCAGAGTCACTACTTTTAATTGCTTGCTGTTTGCTCTGAGTAATAAGTTTTTGACAAAAGTGGCGATGCTGTGTGGCTTGATAATTAAGTTTACCGGCTATCGCTTGCTTACTTAGTGCAAAGTATTTAAATGCATTTTTGTAGTCATTAAGGTGCTCATAATTAAGAGCAAGACTATGAAAATACACTTGTTGTTCAACAATGCTTTTTTCTTTATCCGCCAAGGCTTGTAGTTTTTGGATATGTTGCTCTGCATCTATAACAGTATTGAGTTCAGCCTGCGAGTAGTGGGCTTGATAAAAGCGAGGTTGCTTTTGGGTTAGTTGCAGCAGCAAGCTTTTAGCCTCATCGAACAGTCCGTGAATTTTATAACACACTGCCAAATTATAGCTAATTTGTGGGTTATCTTTATTGCGTTGGTAGGCTGCTTTTTGAAAGCTAAGGGCATCGTTATAATACCCTAAACGGGTCGCAATATTGGCTAATGTATCAAAATCAGTGGCACTAAAGTCAGCTGTTTGTTTAGCACTTTGATAATGCACAGCTGCATTACTTACTTTACCTAACAGTACGTATAACTTGGCAAGTGCTAAATGATAAATCGCAAAAGGGGCTAGGCTTAGTGCTTTCTCAAGCAGCTTAATTGCTTTGTTGATATCGCCAGCTGCGGTGTTGACTTCGCTGAGTAAAAAGTAACAAACGTGGTCTTCAGGGTTTTGTTTTAGCCTCTGCACAAGTAGGTGATGTGCGTCGTTTAGTTGCTTGTTGTTTAACAACTGTTGGATATGAGCGCGAAGCGCTTGTTGGATATCATTTAGCATAAGCGCATAGTATACCAATTAATTATTTTCAGGTATTAAAAAGCCCTGCCTAAAGGCGGCAAGGCTTTTATGAGTATGTTTAATTACAGCTCAAAGTTGTAGCTAAATTTCATACCGATAGTACGAGGCGCGGTGGTGTAGTGACCATAAACACGCTGTAGTTCAGGTAGTTCTTTGTTAAGCTCAGCATATTGTGACATACCTGCCCAAGACTTATCACGACGTACAGAAGTGAATGCGTACTTATCGAATAAGTTGTCTACGTAAAGCGTTGCAGACCACATATCGCCAGTAATTTTGGCAGATAAGTTACTTAGTGCATAACCAGGTAATACTTCCCCGTCTGCTTTTAGGCCTACTTTGGTGATCACATCGCTTTGCGCTGTGATACCGTAGTTTACGCTTAATAGTTTATCGCCTAGGATATCTTGCTCGTAACGAAGACCAAACGAGAATTGATGCTCAGGAGCGCCCGGTAAACGGTCGCCTTTAGCACCATCATAGTAGCTTTGGTACTGCGCTAAGTCACCGCCTAAAACGCCAAATAAGTAAGGCGCATCTTCTGTCAATTCAGCCTTTGCATACGCGTATGTCGCATATGCAGCCCAGTTATCACCAATCATAGCGCGAGTAGAAAGCTCAACACCTTTTGAATTTGCAGTGCCCGCGTTCGAGGTAATTAATTCTTGACCATTTACAGTGCTACTACCCACTTGCGCATCTTTCCAATCAACATTAAATAGAGCCGCATTGAAATGTAGGCGGTTACGTAACCATGATGACTTAAAGCCTAGCTCGTAGTTGACTGTTGTATCTGGTTTGTAATCTTCTTCGTTTGGCAGGGCACAAACAATTTGTTGCTCAGGTAATACATCAGGGCAAGGAGCAATACCGTTACCACCACCAATACGGAAGCCTTCACTCACTGTAAAGTAAGCAAGTACACCATTATCGAATGTATAGTTAGCATTAAATTTAAATAAGTTACCGTTATCACTAGCGCTCACATTTTCCATAACAAGGTTATCTAGTGAATCAAAATCACCAGAATAAAGCGGTGTTGCAGAGCCTGACGTTGTTGATACATCGTATTCGTAAAAACGAGCACCTAAAGTTACATCAAACTGATCTGTAATGCTGTAGCCGATTTCACCAAAAAGTGCTTTTTCAGTGGTTTCACTATCTGAAATTAGAATGTACTCAAGATCTTGTTCAACATTAGGAATACCACCACCCCAGTACTCAGTCAGACCCGGCGTGTACTCACGGTCATCTGAGTGACTTTCTACTTTGTTGTAGAAGCCTCCTATAATCCAGTTAAAAGCGCTATTGCTATTTGACACTAAACGAAGTTCTTGCGTG
Source organism: Pseudoalteromonas sp. MB47 (assembly GCF_011319765.1). NCBI lineage: Bacteria > Pseudomonadati > Pseudomonadota > Gammaproteobacteria > Alteromonadales > Pseudoalteromonadaceae > Pseudoalteromonas > Pseudoalteromonas sp. MB47. The sequence continues at coordinate 180,303 of NZ_VFBD01000006.1, forward strand.
AAGGTATCGCGATCTGAGGTGTCGTGCGTGTAGCCAACAAATGCAGGGAAGTCGGCATAACCTGACCAAATATCGTAAAGTAGATCGGTTTGATCGCGTTGACCAGACTGCTCATAGCTAGACCAACCAGATGCAGATACCAGCTCAGCAAAACCAAGATCTGCTTTTACTTCTAAACTTAATAAATCGTTTTTTTCTTCACCAGGCTCAAGTACACGAGCTACGTTTTCGTATTTTCCAGGAATCCCTTGTAGCGCACTGCTATCAGCAAGAGAGCCGTATTGCGATGTCGAGTTACCACCATTTTCTTGCTTTTGATAGAAGTAGTTAAGCGTTGCATCAACATCTTCGGTTGCAAGCCAGCGAAGTGATAAACGTGCTGTGGTGATTTGCTCATCATTAACATCGCTTACGCTTTTTAAGTTGGCATTTACATCGCTGCTGTCTGAAAAGTCAGGATTTGGGTTTGATACACCCGGTTCTTGAACCACGTGGGTGTAGTCAATGTAACCAGGGTTATCGTAATAGTTTAAGCTAGCACGAAGCGCTAATTTTTCTTCAATTAGCGGGGTGTTGAATACCACACCAAACTCACCACCTGTGCCGTCACTTTCGTTAATGCTAAATACATCGCCGGTAACCTTACCTTCGGTGATATCAAGCTCAGGTTGCTTTAGTAAGTAACGAATTGCACCACCTAAAGTACCTGCACCATACAGTGTACCTTGCGGGCCAATTAACACTTCAACACGGTCAACATCAGTTAAACGTAAGTCGATGCTAAGTGGAATTTCACCAACATAGGTTGCTACTGTGCCACTATCAGAAATACGGTCAGAAGTATTTGTATTCAAACCACGAACGATAATCGGAGAACCTTCACGGCCACCTTGATCAGAAATTGTTAAGCCAGGTACCCAGCGTGCGACATCTTCTAGATCGCCAATGTTTTGGTCGCTAATTACATCGCCATTGAGCGCTGTGATATTAAGCGGTGCATCCTGCACAGAGCCTGCACGTCGTGTTGCAGTAATTTGAATAGTTTCAATTGATTTATCAACTTCGATAGCATCTTCTGCAGCAAACGCCATATTGCTATTGATTAAAACTGCAGAAATTGCACTTGCAAGTAGAGCAGGCTTAAAAGTGTTCATGATTGATTCCGACTTAGTTACAGTAAATTTATGCTTAAAAAATAGACATTACTAGTGGTTTAAGCTTAAAAATTGATGATTTAGTGAATTTATATCCAATTATAATGTGTTTTTATTCTTATCGTCCATGCGTTATTTGCAATTAAATGCAAAATAATTGAATAAATACTCTGTAAGGGATTAGCTATCGGAATAAGGGCAATGACTACAGCCATTACTACAGCAATGGCCGCGTTTTAAAAAGAACCAGCGGCTAAATACCATGTAGTTGTTTTGCATGGTGTAATCGAGATTTTCTATTAAATTACCTTGAGTAAAATAAGGCTTAGCAAAGGCAAGCTGCTGTTCAAGAGGCTGTTGGTAAAGTTTAAATAAAAATGAATTGATCTTTTTTATAGTACAGTCTCGGCATAAACATTCTGTTGCTGCCTCATCGAGTGGTAAAATATTGGGCAGCTCACTACACCAACAGGCATTAATATTGTCGGCTTGGCAGTGAAGGGTTGCTTTGCATTGTGAGCAAGTAAGGGTTGTCATTAAGTAAAAAGATGCTTTGAGATTGAAAAGGTAAGCATAGCAAATGGATAAATTAGACGCATTAGATGAGTTTGCTCGTTTTGGTGATAACCGATTTGAGGCAATTTCAGTAATTACCAGTACTCCAGACACGCAAGGTGATGTGTATATTCTAACGCAAGACGTTTTCTGTCAGGTTTTACAGCGTGTTATCGACGGCGAAATCGATATCGATGAATTAGAACTTTGGGCAAACGTATTAGAGTCTAGGCAAGACATCGACGAAAGCGCCGTTGAAGGGGCTATTTATGCACTAAGTAATAACGAGCAAATGGGTGAGTTAAATAAAAGTACGCTAGAGAAGTTGTTAAGAATAATTCACTAGCATGAACGAGATTGAGAGTCGAAAGCTTTAAGCAAACCTTAAAGCTTTCGCTCATTAGCCAATGGGTTAGTGAGAAACGACAATTAAACGAATTGCATCCAGTTTAACTTGGGCTTTTTCGATGTAAGTAGTGAGTTCACTACGTTGCTTATCAAAAAAGCTAAGCTCTTCATCACGAATATTCGGGTTGATCTGCTTAAGTGCCGTTAAACGAGCTTGTTCTTCACCAAGGGCAGTTTGCATTTTCTCTAGTGATTCAGCACGCAGTGCTTCTAGCTTGGTTTGTGCCATGCCTTGTGCGCTGGTGATCATTGGGTGAATGGCACTTTGTAGCGCGCTGGCTAATTTACTTGCAGTTTGGCGACCAACCGCAGACAACTGCTGATTGAAAGCATCAAAAGCAACATTATCAGCCAGATTGTTACTGCCCTTATCTAATAAGATACGAATAGGCGTTGGTGGCAAGAAGCGGCCAACTTGAAGTGCTTTAGGCGCCATGGCTTCAGCAATGAAAATGAGCTCAACAAAGAAGGTACCAGCAGGTAGCTTTTTGTTTTTCAGTAACGCCACAGAGGCAGTACCAAAGTCATCATCACAAATCATGTCTAAGCTGCCTTGCACCATTGGGTGGTCCCAGCTGATGAAATGGGCGTCTTCTTGCGAAAGCGAGGTGCTGCGATCAAACGTTACTGTGATGCCATCATCTTTCAAACATGGGAAGGATGGGTTTAGCATGTGCTCAGTTGGTTTTAAGATAATGGTATTTTCACCTTTATCTTCTTGGCTTACACCAAAGGTGTCGAACACATTGATCATATAGCTTGGTAGCGTGAATTGGTCGTCTAATTCTTCGATATCAGCAACAAGGCTTTCTGCTCGGCCTTGGCCACTTGAATGCAGCTCTAGTAAGCGGTCACGACCACTTTCCATTTGCTTACGAAGCTTAGCATTTTGACCCGCCACTTGTTCTAGCAGTGGGTCTAGCTCTTCTTCGTCGCAATTGTGTGCACCAATAAACTCAAGTAGTTCTTCGCCATACTCTTTATACAGCATTTGCCCTGTTGTCGATGTTGTTTCAAACGCATCTAGGCCCTCGTTATACCAACGAAGTAACACTTCTTGTGCGGTGTTTTCAAAATACGGCACATGAATGTTTACGTCTTGAGTTTGACCAATACGGTCAAGGCGACCAATGCGTTGCTCGAGTAAGTCTGGATTAAGTGGTAAATCAAACAGTACTAAGTGATGCGAGAATTGGAAGTTACGACCTTCAGAACCAATTTCAGAGCAAAGTAGAATTTGTGCGCTGTCGTACTCGTCGGCAAAGTAAGCGGCTGCACGGTCACGTTCAACAATCGACATACCTTCATGGAAAACTGAGGCTTTAATTGCTTCACGCTCGCGTAAAATCTGTTCTAGGCTAAGTGCAGTTTCGGCTTTAGCACAGATAAGCAGTACTTTTTCGTGTTTAAGGGTTTTTAAGGTTTCGATTAACCAATCAACACGTGGATCAAATGCGCCCCAACTGGCATTTTCACCTTCAAACTCTTGGAAGATCTTTTCAGGAAATAGAGCGCGAAGTGCCGTTAGTTCAGCATTTTGAATGCCGCCCATGTTCCCCAGTACCGACATCGCCGTTTTATATTGTTTTGGCATTGCCATAGGGTATGCATGAAGCTTACGGCTTGGGTAACCATCAATACCGCTGCGGCTATTTCTAAATAAAATACGACCTGTACCATGGCGGTCTAGCAGCATTGATAATACTTCGTTGCGTGCCGTTTCATCACCTTGCTCTGCTTTGGCTAAAAGCTCTGTGATATCGGTTTCTTTTAATAGTTCTTTTAATGTTGCTCGAGATGCATCATCAAGGCTTTTTTCACCCAGTAATTGATTAGCAGCTTCAGCAACCTCTTTGTAGTTGCTTTCTTCTTCAACAAACGCATCGTAGTCGTAGAAACGATCAGGGTCGAGTAATTGCAAGCGGGCAAAGTGACTGCGGTGACCAAGTTGATCTGGCGTCGCTGTTAATAAGATAAGACCTGGAATATCTTGGCTTAACTCTGCCATGCGTTGGTATTCAGTGCTTGGCTTACCATTATTGATACTTAAATGGTGCGCTTCATCAACAACCAATAAATCCCAATCAGCCAGGGTTGCTTGCTCAAACCAACGTTTTTTCTTGCTTAAGAACTCAAGGCTAGTAAGTACTAACTGTTCTGTTTCGAATACGTTTGGTGAGTCTGCAAATGCTTCATCACAACGCTCTTCATCAAAGATTGAAAAACGTAAGTTAAAGCGGCGTAGCATTTCGACTAACCACTGATGCTGTAAGTTTTCAGGCACAACAATCAATACACGGCTAGCTCGGCCACTGATGATCTGTTGATGTAAAATCATACCTGCTTCAATGGTTTTACCTAAACCTACTTCATCAGAAAGTAATACGCGTGGTGCAAAACGTTTACCCACTTCTTGTGCAATATAAAGCTGATGCGGAATAAGGTTTGCACGCTGACCAATTAAACCTTTTAAAGGAGATTGTTGGCGCTCAAACTGGTGCTGCCAAGTTTGGTAGCGCAGGGTATAGCGGTCAAAGCGGTCCACTTGACCTGCAAATAAACGGTCTTGTGGTTTATTGAATTTGATAAAGTGATCTAAAAAGGTTTCTTTTAACTGCGCTTTTTCACCATTATCAACGCGAATGCCGTGATAGCATAGTAACTCGCCTTGCTCTTCAACAGACTCAACTTCTAATTCCCACTCTTCAACGCTGCGAATAATATCACCTGGATTAAATGCGACACGAGTAACAGGCGCTTCTGTTAAAGAATAAACTCTGTTTTCTCCACTGGCTGGAAATAAAATGCTGACCTGACGGCCTTCAAGGGCAACAACGGTGCCTAATCCTAAATCTGACTCAGTATCACTGATCCAACGCTGACCTAAGGAAAAATTCATGTATGTCTCGTCTATGAAGAAAAAAGGCGGCTATGTTACCTGTAACGCCATGCTACTTCAAGGCAGTAAACTCGCCGCACACAATTAAATTTAGTCAACCTTTTTAAGCCATTATTAATGGTAAAAATTGTATGTATTTTAACCAGTTAAATAATTGTATATTTGTTTGTCATAAAAAGGACTTTTGTCGTAAATAGACTAAACTGAGTATATACCTGACGAATAAACCATAGCTTCATCCGCCGCTTGTTTAGTTTATTGGGTATAGCATAAAAATCATAAAACGTAAGGAAAGTGCTATGGAAAAAGCTTCGAACCTTGATAGTAAAATGTATGTGCTCGATACCAATGTATTACTCCACGAACCCCTCGCTTATTTATCTTTCCAAGAACATGATGTTGTTATCCCCATGACAGTATTAGAAGAGCTCGACCACATTAAAGATAGGAAACATGACGTTAGCCGTGACGCCCGTGTTGCTATTCGTGGTTTAGATGAAGTGCTAAAGGACGCTTCGCCAGAGCAAATGTTGCAGGGTGTCGCGCTCCCTAGTAACAAAAAGGCAAAATCAGAATCTCGTGGCCGCTTAATTATTGTTAATGACCATTTATTTGCAGACAGTATTTCGGGTTTACCTGGCAACGAAAACGACCATCGTATTATCAATTGCGCTGTACATCTGCAAAAACAGCACAGTGACAGCAAGGTGGTGCTTGTCACTAAAGACATCAATATGCGCCTCAAAGCGAAAGGGGCAGGGCTTAAATTTGTTGAAGACTACAGAACAGACCAATTAATTGACGACATAGCGTTGCTTACAAGCGGCTATAAAAAAATTGAAGGTGATTTTTGGCAACAGGTTGGAGAATGTGAAACAGAGCAGCAAGGCCGAGATACCTATCATCATGTGGCAAAAAGCACGATTAGCGATGTGTTCTGCAATGAATATATTTTAGATGAAAGCGACCACTTTGCGGCTCGAGTAACAAGCTACGATGATAAACAAATTACTTTAAAAGATATCAGTGTTGAGCGCTTGATGAGTCATACCGCGTGGGGTGTAAAACCAAAAAATGTTTATCAAGGGATGGCACTTGATGCGCTACTTGACCCAAGTATTGAATTGGTAATTTTAACTGGTCCCGCTGGCTGTGGTAAAACCTTACTTGCTCTTGCTAGTGCCCTCGAAATGATTATTGAAAAAGGCATTTACGATAAAGTGATTGTTACGCGTAATACCCCAGAGATTGCTGAATCAATAGGCTTTTTACCTGGTACTGAAGAAGAGAAAATGGCGCCGTGGTTAGCTGCTATTACCGATACGTTAGAAGTGCTGCATAAAGGGGACGAAAATCCAATTTCGAGCCGTAATTACATTATGGAAAAAGCCAATGTACAGTTTAAATCGGTAAACTTTATGCGTGGTCGTAGTATTCAAAATGCGGTTGTCATTTTGGATGAAAGTCAAAACTTAACTGCTTCACAACTGAAGACCATTATCACTCGCTGCGGCGAAGGCACTAAACTCATTTGCTCAGGAAACCTAGCGCAAATTGATAGTAACTACCTCACGCCTGTCACCTCAGGCTTAACCTATATTGTTGAACGTTTTAAAGATTTTCAGGGCAGTGCCACCGTTAACTTAAACGGTGTGGTACGTAGCCGCTTAGCCAGCTTTGCTGAAGAAAATTTATAACTTGCCAGTATTCCTATGCCTCGTTAACCTAGCTTTATCGAGGTAAGGTACTTATAAGCCAGTGAATTTTTTACCGTTAAAGCATTACTATCGCTCTTTAGCAGTGGCACTTATTGTGCCGCTGTTAGTGGCGTTTTTTTTGTGTTTACACCTATATAATTTAAAACTTGAGCGGGCGATAGAAAGCAGGCAAAGCGGGTTTAATAATATATCCGCTCAGCTTAGCCATGCGATGAGTGCCGCAGATGGCCTTATAGACACCATGTTCAAGCTTTACGAGCAGCCACTTTCTTATGACTTTGATCCAAGTTGGGCACGCAATGTGAATCAATATGATCACTATTACTACCAAAGTGTTGGCGATGGAGTGGGGGAGATAGTCGGACAAGGAAAGTTTGCCTCAACCGCTTATGCAATTAATCAATGGCGGCGAGTTATCGCCCTTGGCCCCTCTTTTAATACTACCCTGTCACTTGTTCAATCTTTAGAAGCCGTGGCTTATGTTAATGAGCAAGGTTTTGCTTATATTAAGCGCCGAAGTACAGCAAAAAGTGAATTCTTGACCAGCGTGTTAGATAACAAATTTAGGCCTCAATTAGTTAATAGTAATAAGCTTTCCTCAAGCTCTGTGTTGACGATTAATGGCCATGCTTATTTTGCAATTGGTAAGCAACGAGCAGCCAATAGTCGTGATTACATCGTGTTGATTTATGATCTTAAAGCAATTTCTAGCTGGTTAAAGAAAATAGCGCCTAACTATGGTGAGTATATTTTTATCAATCAAGATAACCAAGTTATTGCCAGCTCAAAAACAGCGCTTAACACTGCCATCAGTGCTAGCGAATATTGGCCGAATGTTGCTGTCGATATGCGCAAGAATAACCACAGCCATTTAGTGCAAGAGGCAACAAACTTACCTATTTACACTCGTTTCTATGAATCAAAGCAGGCCCTGAGTGAACCTGTTGGCTACGACATCTTTTTAGAATTCGCGTTTTTGAGTGTGTTTTTAGTGATGATGTTCAGCGCTGTTTTTTGGCTGAGTCAACGTATTTTTGTAAAACCAATGACGCACTTAATGAATTACCTTGAGCAGCATGATGAAGGTAAACAAGCGTTAGTTCATTATCGTATTCCTGTCGATTGGCAGCCTTGGTTCAGCCGTGTAAAACGAGTGTTTAGCCGCAATGAAGAGCTCGTCCAATCATTACAAGAGGCGAATAAAGCGCTTGACTCTCAGGTACAGGTAAAGTCAAAACAATTGCGTCGTAGTATTGATGCGAAAGAACGTCACTTAGCGTTATTAAATACCATGCTCAATAACGTGCCGGATCTTATTTATTTTAAGAATATTGATGGCTCGTTTTTAGGCTGTAATAAAGCGTATGAAGGCTATATTGGTTTGCCACAAGAGAAGTTAGTAGGCCAGCAATTATGTGATATTAGCGATGATAACGGCGAGTTAAATGAACTTGAGAAGCAGGTTTTAAGAGACAAAAAAACGTATCAAACTCGTCTTTCAAATTATGAGAAAACTTACCTTTTTAGCATTGTGCCATTTTACAACGAGCACCAGCAATTTCTTGGTACCATGGCGATTGGTCGTGATATTACCGAGCAGTATAATGCACTGAATGCACTACAAAGCTCAGAAGCGAAATTGCGCAGTGCTATGGAGTACGCAGCGAATGGGGTGCTTCTGGTATCACTTGAAGATCAAGTGCTGCAAGCAAATAAAGCGGCACGAAAAATCTTTGCAATTGAAAACGTTAATGGCCTCGAGTTGACAAACTTATTTGCTGAGCAGTCTTATCAGACGTTGAAAAATACTCTGACAGAGCTGCTGCATGAGAAGAAAAAAGTTTATCACTTTAGTCTTGAGCAGCAAGAACAGCAGCGCTGGCTGCAAATTAGTGTGTCCCTAGTTTGGAATGCCGAGCAAACACCAGATTATTATGTTGTTCATGTACAGGATGTGACGGATTTAGTGCAAGCAAAAGATGATGCTGAGCGGGCAACGCTCGCTAAAAGCCGCTTTATTGCTAATCTCAGTCATGAAATACGCACACCACTCAATGCAGTACTAGGCTTAATTGATGTTATTGCATTGCAAGGGCTAACTGAGCATCAGCGCACTCATGCAGAGCAGGCAAAAACAGCAGCTAATAGTTTACTGACGCTTTTAAATCGAATGCTTGATTTTGCACGTGCCGAAAGTGCTCAACTGGAAATGAATAAAGCGCCTATGAGTTTATCTGATCTAATTGATTTTAGTCGAGGCGTGATCACTCCCTTATGCACAAATAAAGGCATTGATTTTATCATTGACCGTGACGAGAACATCAACGAATTCTTAATTGGCGACCAAATTTGTTTGCAGCAAGTATTAGCCAATTTATTGACAAATGCAGCCAAGTTTACTGAACAAGGCACAATAACTCTGTGTTTAGAGCTGATTGAAGAGTCTTTAGAGCAGCAACTAATTTGTTTTACAGTTAAAGATACAGGTATAGGTATAAATAAGGCTGATCAAGGGCGGTTATTTGATGCTTTTACGCAAGGAGATGAGTCTTTAACACGCTCTCATCAGGGGGTCGGTTTAGGTTTAGCGATTGTTAAATATGAAGTCGCTTTAATGGGCGGAGAGATAAAACTTGATAGTGAAAAAGGTAAAGGCAGCAAATTTAGTTTTTGCTTACAGCTAGATAAAGCATCAGGACCTACAAAAAGAGAATTAGTTTGTTTGCCTTCGAGTACTGACTTATCTGGACTTTTAGTACTTGCAGTTGATGATAATCCGCTTAATTTGAGCATCATTAAGAGTATTTTGGAGCAAATAGATATTACTGTCATTTGTGCTCTAAATGGTAAAAAAGGTATAGAAATTGCTAAAGAGATCAAGCCTGACGTAATTTTTATGGATATTCAAATGCCTGTGATGGATGGTTGCCAAGCGACGCGAATTATTCGTCAATTATACACCAAAGAGCAAATGCCGATATACGCGCTTACCGCTCATAGTGAGGCTGCAGATATTGAGCATTCAATTGCGGCAGGAATGAATAAACACCTAACTAAACCTATTGTTGCGAGTAAATTGTTTTTAGCAATGAGTGAGCTTAAAAACTCAAAAGAAGCTTTTTTTGATAAGGCTTTTATCTTATCTCAGTTTGGAAATGATAATAAGTTAGTATTAACTATGTTGTCGAAGTTTGCGACTATGGCAGCAGAGCAGTTAATACAAATTTCTACATTAAAGACTACCGACGAGTTGATCCGCGTGGTGCATAATGTGAAAGGATCGGCTGGTAACCTTGGGTTTAAACGATTGTCAGCGTGCGCTCAGCATTTCGAGGCTACACTAAAAGCTAAAGGTGAACTTTCCGAACAATTAATTGATGAGTTGCAATGCCAAATAAAACAGGTTATTGCCTTTATCATCGAACAAGGATCTACTGATGTTGAAAAGAGCCAAGGTACTGATTGTTGATGACGATCCGTTAAACCGCTTGGTATTAGAAAAAACATTACAGCAAGACTATGATGTTTTTTGTGTTGAGAGTGGTGAAAAAGCACTGACGTTTCTAAAAACACAAAGTGTGGATCTGTTGATCTTGGATATTGTAATGCCAGGAATCGACGGCTATGAAGTACTCAACAAATTAAAAGAAAACGCAACGACAAGCATGCTACCGGTAATCTTTATCTCGGCAAATACTAGCCATGATGATGAAGCTAAAGGGTTAGAATTAGGGGCGATGGATTACATCACCAAACCTTTTAGTGCAGCGATCGTTCGTGCACGTGTGCGCAATCAATTAATGATCAAACAAAAAAATGACTTGCTTGAAATGCTCGCCTCAATTGATGGCCTAACAGAGATCCCAAACCGACGTTATTTAGATGAAAACTTAGCGCGAGAGTGGCGTCGTTGTCGTCGTGATCAAACACCATTATCAGTATTATTAATGGATGTTGATCACTTTAAACGTTACAACGATTGTTATGGTCACCGAGCAGGCGATGATTGTTTAAAACAAATTGCTCATGCCTTAGTTGGAGCATGTGAGCGAGGTAGTGACTTTGTTGCTCGTTATGGCGGTGAAGAGTTTGCAGCAGTACTTCCAAATACCTCTGCAAAAGAAGCTATGTCGTTTGCAAACAAATTACGTAATGCCGTTAATGAGTTAAATATTCCGCATAAAGCGTCACTAAATGCCGACCATGTCACAATTAGTATTGGTATTGCGACCACGGAAAATGGCCAGGTGTATGCAGAGCAAACATTACTTGAAGAAGCTGATTTAGGTCTTTATCAGGCAAAAGATGCTGGGCGTGATCAGATAGTATCGAGAATGATAGCTATGAGTGAACATAAGTAGGCAATAGCTGCCTACTTACAGAATTTAAATATGCAAGCTAGCCATTGCTAAGTGATTTATAAATCGTATCACCCACACCAATTAACTTATCATTTTTAAATACCAGTGGTGTACATTCGTCTTTAGTCATCTTGCCATCAGAATGAATACTATGGGTTGCATAGAATAATACTTGGTACACATCATCACCCTGCTTTAATAACTCGGTAAAGTTAGGAGTATTTAGTTTGTTTAATACAGTTTGATAGCTGGTATCTAATGCAAGATTAGAGATCACTTCACGGTTATTTTTATGCTGCTTTTGCCAGCTAGATGAGCTACCAGCCCAATGTGTGTCTGCTTCACCGTCAGAAACAGCAATGACACAACCAGTTAAAAATGGTGCAGTTAGCGCGGCAATTAGAAGTGCTTTTTTCATGTTATTTTATCCCGTAGAAATTGTTTTATAGTTGTTCACTTAATTGCAAACTACTTGCCAAACTTATAAAAGTAAATTAAATCAGTTTCTTAGGTTGTTTTTAGGTAAAGAGCCAAGTAATAAATTACTAACTACTTAGCTCTATTGACTAATAAATTGCGATTTAGACCAACCTGTTACGCATCTCGCCTTGATTAAATGCTTGGATATTCAAAGCAATTTCGTTAACTAAACGCACGATAGATTCTTGGCTGGCCCAAGCAATATGCGGAGTAAGTAATAAGTTTGCGCCTTTATACTGTGCCAGCGGATTTGATTGCTCTGCAGGTTCTTTACTGAGTACATCAACACCAGCTCCGGCAATAACATTATTAGCTAATGCGTCAGCTAAATCGGCTTCATTGATAATCCCACCACGAGCAGTATTAATAATGATAGCTGACGGTTTCATCATGCTTAATTCTGTCGCGGCGATTTGGTTGCGTGTTTCATCAGTAAGCGGGCAGTGAACACTAATAATATCCGCTATGGTTAGGGCATCATTAAAACTAACACGACCTTCACGAGGTGCATGGCCTTTTCGTTCACTGATGATGACATTAGCACCAAAAGCACGCGCTACATCGGCAACGGCTTTACCTAGTGAACCGTAACCAATAATTGCCAATGTTTTGCCGGCAATTTCTTTAAAGCTGTAATCTAAACGGCAAAACATAGGACTTTGCTGCCATAAGCCTTGCTGGCAATCATTAATATATCTGTGAGTATTGCCCAGTAAGTTAGTGATGAGAGTAAAGGTGTGCTGCACCACGCTCGGTGTTGAATAGCCCGCGACATTGGTCACCGCAATGCTATGCTCTTTGGCTGCTATTAAATCAATGTTGTTAGTCCCAGTCGCTGCAACACATATTAATTTTAAATTAGGTAATTTGCTCATGGCGTGCTGATCAATCACCACTTTATTACTGATAAGGATATCGGCATCTTGGCAGCGCTCAATAACCTGTTCTTGAGCAGTTAAATCGTAACAAGTAAGTTTTCCTAATTGCGCTAAAGCATCTAACGACGTGTTGGCTAATGTTGCTGCATCAAGGACAGTAATATTCATGTGCTTTCCTTTTTTAATTTATTGCTTGACCTTGGGGTGTACTCCAAGGTTTATAGTGAGCATAATAAATAAACGCTTCACAATGGAGACGGTGATGAAAATAGGTGAGTTTGCCCGTCAGTTGGGTGTCTCAACAGATACGCTACGGTACTACGAAAAGCATGGTTTGTTAACGCCTAGTTCGCGTTCAGACGTGGGATATCGTTTTTATTCTGAGAATGACTATAAACAAATGGCGTTTATTCTCAGAGCAAAGAATGTTGGCTTTAGTTTGGCTGAGATTAAAGAGTTATTGCAAATTAAGTTTCATAAAGATCAGCATTCTTGTCATGAAGTTAAAGAAATGACGTTACAAAAACGTGACCTCGTTGCACAAAGAATTGCAGAGCTTACTCGCTTTTATGACTCACTTTCATTGTTGGCAGATAAATGTTGTGGCGGTGAAGAGCCTGCTGAAAACTGCTCAATACTAACGACGCTGGAGGATATCGATGGACTTACTCAATAATTTTTGGCATCTGTTTTTACTCTCAGCACCTTGGTTAATGCTGGGCTTATTCATAGCAGGTCTTCTCAATGTATATTTGCCTGCTAACTTTCTTAACCGGCATTTAGGCAAAGAAGGGTTGTGGACCACAGTTAAAGCAGCCTTTATAGGTGCTCCAATGCCCTTGTGCTCATGTGGTGTGATCCCAGCAGCCATTGGTTTAAGAAGAGCGGGGGCATCGAAAAGTGCCACCACCGCATTTTTAGTTTCAACCCCTGAAACTGGGGTCGATTCGGTTTCGGTATCTTATGTGTTGCTAGGCCCATTTATGGCGATAATACGTCCTATTGCCGCCGTGTGCAGCGCCATTGTGGCCGGCGTCTTAGTGGGGAAAGACAGTGAACTCCAACAAGTACAAAGTACAGAATCAGATAAAGAAAGTACTAAAGCAGACTCTTGTTGTAGTAGTAAACAGCCAAAGCCTGTGACCACAACGAGCTGTTGCAGTAAAGAGGCGCCAGCAAAGCCCGCACAAAGTTGTTGTAGTAGCAAGGAATCGCAACCAATACAGGAGCAGCAACAAAGTTGCTCAACAGAAAAAGCAGCGCCTATACAGAAAAGCTGTTGTAGCAGTGAGCAGCCAACCAAAGCCGTTGAAAGTCGTTTTAGCAAACTGAAACGCGCGGTGAGCTTTAGTTGCAATAAGCTGCTTGAAGACACCATGATTTGGCTAATGATCGGTTTATTCTTTGCAGCGCTTGTACAAACTTATGTACCAGAATCTTTTTTAAGCCAGTGGGGGAATGGCATCCTTGCTATGCTGGTGGTTATTTTAATCAGTATTCCTATGTATATTTGTGCAACTGCATCGACACCTATAGCGGCAGGTTTATTACTCAGTGGTGTATCTCCGGGGGCTGTGCTGGTGTTTATGTTAGCTGGGCCGGCAACCAATATCGCAACGCTTGGTGTCGTTGGTAAAGAGCTTGGCAAGCGAGCGGTATTTGCCTACCTAATAGGTGTGATTGGCACGGCACTGGCTTTTGGTTTTTTAACCGATTATTTAGTGGCGCAATATGGTTTTGTGGTAGCGCCGATGATGGGTGAAGAGCACGAGGTTCTACCTCATTGGTTAAGCCTTGCTGCAGGTATTGTGTTGGCAATTTTAATACTCAGATTGCTGTTAAAAATGGTATTAAAAAAATCCTCACAAACTGGTAAGAGCATTGCTTAATTATTTGTTATAGATAAATATTTTCTACATTAATTGGCATTTAATTTGGTTAACTATCGCGTCTCGGTTCGCATTTAAAATTGCCTGAGTTATAATCCGCCAATTATTTTTAACGGTACGCTTTGCGTGCCGTTTTTTAACTTAAGTAGTTTTTAATGAGTGAAAGTGTGGATAAATACGCCGACATAAGACCTTACAATGATGATGAAGTAGCTGACTCAGTAGCGCGTTTGATTGCTGATAATGCCTTTGTAGATGTAATCGCTAAGTATAACTTACCGCGCTTTTTATCGAACTTCCCATTTATTACTCGCCCATTAGTGCGCAGCCAGCTGCGTAAAAAGTGGGGTAACACCGCATCGGTTGAGCAAGTTCAGCACGAAGTGGCTGATTATTTGAACAAACTAATCACCCGCACTACTTCAGAGGTAACGTTTTCGGGCATTGATAAACTAGACCCAAAACAAGCTTACTTATTTATCTCTAATCACCGCGATATAGTGCTTGATCCTGCGCTCGTTAATTGGGGCTTGTTTAAGCACAACATGCCGACAGTTCGTATCGCAATTGGTGATAACTTACTGCAAATTCCTTATATCACTGAGTTAATGCGTTTAAACAAGAGCTTTATTGTGAAGCGCTCAGCGAAAGCACCGAAAGAGATGCTAAAAGCGCTGTCGCAGCTGTCTGCTTATATTTATGACTCACTTGCTGAAGGCCACTCAATTTGGATAGCGCAAAAAGAAGGCCGAGCAAAAGACGGTTTTGACCAAACAGATCCTGCCCTGCTTAAAATGTTGCAGTTACAAGGCCGCAAGCAGAAGAAAGAGTTTGCTGAATACGTACGCGAATTAAAAATTGTACCTGTGTCTATCTCTTATCAATACGAGCCATGCGCGATTGCTAAAGCGAAAGAGCTTTATCATAAACAGCAACATGGTCAGTATGTGAAACAGCAGGGTGAAGACATAGCTAGTATTGTTGAAGGTTTTAGCACCGCCAAAGGGCATGTACATTTAGCGTTTGGCGAGCCAATTGAGTCGGGCTGTGAATCGCCTGAAGAGCTGGCAAAAACTATTGATCAGCAAATTGTTGATTCGTTTTTCTTACACCCAGGCAATTATATTGCAGGTGGTTGTACGCAAGCTGTGATTGATGAAAAAGATGCCGCTGCATTTAATGAGCGTATCGCAAAAGTGCCAGAGGAGTTAAAGCCTTTGGTATTAGCTATGTACGCTAAGCCTTTTCATCGTAAAGCAGAACTTGCAACAAGCGAGTCTAAGTAAGCGAAACAAATAGTTTAAGAAGCCACTTTTTAAAGTGGCTTTTTTTATGGTTAATTTTCAGGCTATACTTTTAATATTACTTATTAACCGGCATTTGTGATGCAACAGATTGAAATATTTGAAATTCCAAGCCCTTGCAAAGGGATATGCCAAGTTAATAACCGGGGTTATTGTAAAGGCTGCTATCGTAGTCGTGATGAGCGATTTTATTGGAATAAGTTTACCAATGCAGAAAAACGTAAAGTGATCAGTCTATGCCAACAGCGTTACAAACGTTACCTTCAGAAAAAGCAACAAGCTGAAAATCAACAATCAACGCCTGAGCAAGGAGGGTTTGATTTCTAAAATTCGGTGAGATTGTACTTTGATTTTAAAAATTGCACCGTGCCATTTTCATCAAATTCCTCTAGTACTCTAGTTAGTTTGGGTATTAGTTTCTCATGACGTTTATGAACAAAATGATAGCTCTGCATTGGCATCAGCACTTGTTTGTGAAATGCATCTTGATCAAAGTCAGGGTGTTTAGTTGATAACATAAAATCGAGTAAAATTGCGCCTTCAACACGATTTTGCGTAAGTAGATTCAATTGAGCCGTGACATTTCTAACTTTTATTACATCACCTTTAAAAGGGTGTCGTTCAATGTAACTCTGTGCTGCAGGGTAACTTGATTGGATTGCGAGCGATTTTAGTTTTGGGTAATAGCATGTTTTGCAGTTTTTTAGCAGGATTAAATTAAAATCAAATAAAGGGTAGTTCACTTTTATTAAGTTTGGATAGCCTTCTTTGACATCAGCAATGCGACCAAGCTGACCATCTAATACACCTTGATTTGCGGCTTCCAGCGCATTTTGATGGCTAAAATCAATGATACTTATTTCGTAGCCAATTTCTTTATAGGCCATTTTAAGTAAATCAATAACAAAGCGAGCTTGTGGAGTATCAGCAGGACGATTAAAAAAGAGAGTGTGGGTATTGGCTAAACTTGAAAAGCAAAAGAATAATAATAAAAAGGCGAATCTGTGGCTCAGATATTTTGACAACATGCGTTCCTTGCGTACATAAATTGCTCGTTAATTTACTGGCAAGTGTTGCTAAAATCAAGTTTCGTCAGAGGCTTTTTTGGGCTAATTTATCGGATTAAACGGTTTGAATTTTGTTATACTAGATAAATCAAATTATTAAAGCTGAGAAAGTATGAGTTTCAATTTATGTAAATTGCCAAGAGAGCAAAAATATCAAATTCAATTGGACTACGAAGCATCATTTTGGGCTTATCAAATAAAGCGCGGTAAAAATACGCGTGAAGGTGTTTATACTGCAATAAATAATCGTCCTATGTCTGAGCAGGCTTTTCTTAAGCAACAATTTGAGCATTACCTTTCGTTAATGAGCTAGTCATGGCAGCGTTTAGATTTTGTTTACTTGAGCCAATTAAAACGCCGTTAGTAAATAAATTTTATGATAAACACAATGCACGTGGCCGAGCAACCAAGGCTGACCAAGTATGGGTTGCCTATAAAGATTCTGAGATAATCGCGGCGTGTAGAGTACAAGACCAATCAGGGCTATTATTTTTGTCTACTCTTTATGTAGATGAATTATGGCGTGGTCAAAGGGTTGCTTCGCAGCTACTTGCGGCCGTAACCGCTCGGCAAAAGAAGGTTGTTTTTACCTTCGTGTACCAAAATCTGATTGATTTTTATCTACAAAATGGGTTTAACTATATATTAACATTACCAAACTCCTTGCAATCACTATTTGAACTTTATGCACACCGAAAAATTGTTGCGATGCACTTTACGCGTGACACAGTGCCAAGTTAGCAATTTGGAACGTCAATGACTAAGTTCTTTTCTAGTATAACCATTTTTTTATTTTTGAGCTTTATCTTGTTTAGCCACTGCGCTTATTCACAGGTTAAACGGTTATCAACCAGCGAAGGCTTATCGCAAAGTTATGTAAACACCATGCTCATTGATAACAGTGGCTATCTTTGGCTATCGACTGAGGGGGGGCTTAATCGCTACGACGGCTATCAGGTTGTTCATATCAAAGGACCTAATGGTGAGCTTGAAGATGCCATCATTGACCGTATTTACCAAGATCCTCAAGGCTATATTTGGATAGCTTCGCTACAAGCGGGTTTATTCCGTTATGATCCCACTTCCGATACTTATCAGCAGTTTATTGCTAAACCCACCACAGAAGAGCAAATTTTTATTGAGTCGGTGTTTAGTATGGTGGCTGTTGATGACAAAACACTATGGCTTGGTCGGGGTTGGGACTTTGCCAAGTTGGATTTAGAAACAAAACAAGTCACTTCAATTTTTGAAATCCCTGAGCGTGTAAAAAGCAGTGTTATAAGAGAGCTGTATGCTTATAACGGATTTATTTTTATGGGCACAAGTAATGGCGCTTATGTATATCAAATTGCTAGCGGTGATGTTCGTAAGCTTGAGCACTTACAGCAAAAACCAAGTCATATTTATCAAAATTATGTGAAATCATTTGCAGTAATCGATCAAACAACGCTACTAGTCGGTGCTGTCAGAGGTTTGTATCAAGTTGATATCAGTAATTTAGAAGCGATGTTTGAGACTCCTAATAAGCCTTTCTCTAATAAAACCTTAATAAAAGATTTGAATATTTGGACCATCATTCAAGAAAAAGATGCGATTACTTTAGGTACGGATAAAGGATTGTTTGAATATGACCTAGTAACAGCAGAGCTTAATAAAAATAAGCGTTTACGGGAAGGCGGCTATACGTTAGCTGATAACAGTATTATTGATGTTGTAAAAGATAAATCGGGTGGCATGTGGCTGGCGACAAAAAATGATGGGGCCTTTTATTTATCTTATGATAATTACAACTTTATTAATGTGACTGCTAACTCACTGAAAGGTGATGGTTTATCACATCACTCGATTTGGAGTATTGCGGAGTTTAAAAATAGGCTTTGGCTGGCCACACACAACGGTTTAACAGCGGTTGACTTACAGACTAACGAAAGTGAAGTGTTCTTAAAAGACTACCAAGTTGACTTAATAACGACAGAGTTCAGCGTTTACCAAATAATGCCCTATAAAGATAAGTTGTGGTTACACACTAACAGGGGAATTTTGAGTTTTGATCCAGACACAAAACAAGCGTCACCTGTTAAGGCTGCAAATCCTGAAAATCAGGTTTTAATAAACGACTGGGTGCATGGCATATTATTAATGCCATCGGGTGATCTTTACTATGTCCACCCTGATTACGGCATGTTTGTATACAATATTGATAGCCAAAAAGTGACCCGACTTGGTGGGAAATTTGATGAATTTGAGCCATTTTTAGCTTATGGGTTCTTACCCGCCTTATCTTCTAAGCCCGATGCGCCTTTATTTTATAATGCAGGTATTTTATATCAGGTTGATCCGCAGTCTTTCGAGTTGACAACGATTTATACTGTTCCCGAGCAACACGAAAATGTAGCCGTTAATGTGATGTCATACATCATAGATAATAACAATGTACTGTGGTTATCGCTTTCTAACTTTGGCTTGATCGGCCTAGATGCTAGCACCTATGAGCATATCTATACCATTGACCTTGAAAAAAATAAATTAGGAACCTTGTTATATGACATGGTACTTGATGAAGCGGGTATGATTTGGATGAGCAGCCATAAAGGGCTTTGGCGGCTTAATCCTAATAATCTTCACTTTCAACAATTTACAGGCTCAGAGGGGCTATTCTCTACAGAGTTTAATAGTGGTGCTTTTACAAAGCTTGAGTCAGGGCAAATTGTCTATGGTACGCTCAAAGGGTTTACTTACTTTTCTCCTATGGATAACCACTACCAGCAAGCTTTAATTGATCACGTTAATATTACTAATCTTGATTTAATGTCTCGTGATCTACCTGCCGAGCTAAAGCAGCCTATTGATAGTGTCGTTCTTGAGCATGATGACATAGGTCTAGAAGTTGCCTTTTCGGCAATGGCATTTATTTATCAAGAACGTATCATTTATGAGTATCAACTCGGTGATGGTCAAAAAACCTATACCCGTAATAATAACCGGGTGTTATTCCCAAAACTTAGTGCGGGTAAGTATCAACTCAAAGTATGGGCAAAAGATCCATTAACAGGGGAGTTAACGCCACCCGCTATATTAAATATTGAAGTAAAGTACCCACTTTGGCGTGCTCCGCAATTCATTGTTTTGTATGTTTTATTAGTTGCACTTTTTGTCGCTGCTTGGGTTTTTAGACGAAATCGTATGCAACAAATTTTGCTTGCCGCTCATAAAGAAAGTAAAGAAAGTGAAGCACGCTTAAAGTTAGCGCTTGAAGGGAGTCATTCAGGTGTGTGGGATTGGTCTTCACAAAGTCCAATTATATATCAACCGCGCCTTAAGAATGAGCTAGGCTATGAAACAGACAGTGTTAATTTAGATGATTACTTAGCAAGAATTCACCCTCACGATAAGCAAACTTTCCGCTTAGAGTGGTTAGAGTTTTTATCAACACAAAAAGGTTATTTTAATTGCACCTACCGATTACGCCATGCTGATGGCAATTGGCGCTGGTATAAAGATTTTGGCAAAGTAGTTGAGTGGCAAGATAATGCGCCAGAAAAAGTAGCCGGTACCTATACCAATATGACACGAGAGCTCGTATTTGAAGAAAACGCGCGCTTGTTTGGGGCAGCGTTTGAGCAAACTCGCGATTGGGTGTTTATCTTAGATAAAAATCTGCGAATTCGAGCTACTAACAAATCATTTCAAGATGCATTTGGTTTTCCGGCTGAACCTCGTTCTAGTCGCTCGCTAACACTCGGTTTGTCTATTGCAGCCCGCATACATTATTTAAGAGTGATGCAAAAGCTGCAGTCTGGCGAGCATTTCTCAGCTGAAGACGTTGTAGAGGTAGCAACTGGTGAAAAGCGCCAAGTATTAATTAAAATTAGTGCTGTTGCAGGAAGTAATCGTCAGCTAGATAGTTACGTCATAATCGTGACTGATATTAGCGCGCAAAAATTGGCAGAGAGTGAATTACACTTATTGGCTAACTATGACGCCTTAACAGGTTTGCCAAATAAAACGCTATTTAATGACCGAGTTAATCATGCAATTGAGCAAGCTGCTTATCATCAAAATAAAGTCGCTTTGCTAAATATTAATATTAAACGCTTTAAATATTTTAATGATTCACTCGGTCGGGAAGAGTCAGACGAGTTACTGAAACGTGTTGCTAAACGTCTAAAGCAAGTTCTCAGACCGCAAGATAGTCTTGCACGTTTTGATGGTGATGAGTTTGTTATTTTAGCTGAAGACTTTAAACAAGTAGATGAGCTTTTATCATTGTGTGGACGAGTGATGGATAGTGTTGAATCGCATATCGAGCTCAGCCAACAAGCAGTAAAAGTAAACTTCAGTGTGGGAGTTGCTGTTTATCCTGATGATGCGCAAACCACCAAAGCATTATTAAAAGCATCTAATGTGGCTCTGTATCACGCCAAACAACTGGTCGAAGGTGGTTATCAGTTTTATAAGCAAGAAATGAACTTACAAGTGCAACGTACTTTGCATTTAGAATCGCAGTTAAGTAAAGCTTACCAAGAGCATGAGTTTTGTAATTTTTATCAGCCAATAGTCAGTGCTGAGTCACGCCAAGTTGCGGGGCTAGAAGTACTTTTACGTTGGCCAAATAAAGATGAATATAAGCCTGAAGATTTTGCGAACGCGGCAGAAAGCTCAGGGTTAATTACCAAAATAATGCTGCAGACTTTATCACGAGCTTTGATTGAGCTTCGTCAATGGCGCACGACGCATCCTGATTTATATATTTCGATTAATTTATCTGCTCTTGATTTTGAAAGTGTAAACTTAGTTGAAAATATTCATAAGGCGCTTGAAGCTAGTAAAGTGCCTGCCAGTGCGGTGGTTTTTGAAATTACTGAATCAGTCATGATGCATGATTCAGATAAAGCACAGCAGAGCATGGATAAACTCAAGGCCCTTGGTTGTCGGATTTATATGGATGACTTTGGAACTGGCTATGCGTCACTGACCTACTTAAAACGCTTTCCGGTTGATGTGCTAAAAATTGATAAAAGCTTTGTTAATGATATTGGTATTGATAAAGGTGATGAAGCGATTATCAACTCAACGCTTACGCTGGCAAAAAGCTTGGGTAAAGAATGTGTTGCCGAAGGCGTTGAAAACCGCACTCAATTGCAGTTCTTACGCTCTTTAGGCTGTGAGTACTTTCAAGGTTATCTATTTAGTAAACCTGTAGCAGGTGATGAAGTAAAAGCGCTTTTAGACACCCTGTGGGATGATGAGTTTTTAGGGTAAAGCCAAAGCTTTACCCTTTAGTTAATCTTGGCGTTTACCGCAGTGGCGGCAATATAAATTACGATTGCGGTTTTTAAGTTCGTTATGAATCGCTTTGTTCGCCTCTTGCTGACTTAAGCCTAGTTTATAGCGTAAGTTCTCTAAATGTTCTTCTTCAACTGGCGATAAGTGGCCGTCTTCAATGGCTTCATGTACTGCATCGGTAAACACTTGTCTGCGTTTACGTAACTGTTCAGAAAAGCTTGAAGCTAGCAAACCAGTTGGAATTGCCACCATGCCCATACTCACTAGTGTGATAGCACCACCAAATAAGCGGCCTAGAGGAGTCACAGGCACCACATCGCCATAACCAACGGTTGTAAGTGTCACCATGGCCCACCACATTGCAGCAGGTATAGAGCCAAATTTATCGGGCTGCACATCATGTTCAATTAAATAAATACCGCATGAGGCGATGATCAAGACCACGGCCATTATAAAAAATGCAGCAAGCAGTGAACTGCTTTCTTCTTTAAACGAGTTTAGTAATAGCTGCATCGCTCTTGAATAACGAGTGAGCTTAAAAATACGCATTAACCTAAGTACTCGTAAGAAACGTAAATCAACACTCACAAACATCATTAGAATGGTGGGTAAAATCGCAATGAGATCAATCAGCGCCATGGGCGAGAAGAAATACCTAATACGAATCTTTGAGTTTCTCAGCGTGCTTTCTTTGTGCACGCTTTTATCTACACATGACCAAAGCCTGAGCACATATTCTAGGCTGAAAATAGCAACAGAAATCAGCTCAATCATTAAAAATTCATAATGATACTGCTTTGCTAAAGGGCCAACCGACTCCAAAACAATTGCCACTACATTGATCATGATCAGCGACATCAAAAACACGTCAAGTGCGCGTCCTACACGTCGATATTTACCATTACCTTCAAAAACTCGTGCAGTGTAATTTCTTAAACGATGCAAAATAATGATCCAGTTTTAGTTAAGTTTTAGCACCATATTAATGCTGCCTTCTTCAAAGTCGCGGGTGATCTTAAACCCAAGTTTTCTTGCCAGCTCAATCATGCCAGTATTTTCAGGTAAAGTGATCCCTGAAATTTGTTTAACGCCTTGGTTTTTACAATGCTCAATCGCCGCATTCATTAATATTGTACCAAGCCCTAAACCTTGGCAATCAGAGCGCACCACAATTGCAAACTCAGCATCGAGCTTGTCTGGATCCATCAACACTCGAGATACCCCTAATGTACAGGCTGAACCATTTTGCTCTTGGCTGACAATAAACGCCATTTCTCGGTCATAATCAATTTGCGTCATTTTCGCGAGCTGATCATGATTAAATTGCGGTAATTCACCGAAGAAGCGCTTATATCTGTCTTCTTTGCTCAATGATTGATCAAACTCTAAGTGTGCTTGCTCATCTTCCGGTTTGATAGGTCTTAACTGTGCTTGGGTATTATTTTTAAGGGTTACTTCTTTAACTAATTCAATTGGGTAGGGACGAATACACAAGCGTTTACGGTTCGCTTTTGCTTTATAACGGCTAAGACCAATGGTCGCATCAAGGACCAAAAACTGCCCGTTACTGGCTAAAATTGGATTAAGTTCAACACTGGTGATATCAGGTTGATCGATAACCAGCTGCGAAATACGGGTGAGTAGGGCGCATAAACGGTATTTATCGACTTTTTCTGGTAGCACGCGGTCTTTAAGTACGCCTTTATCGTGCGCCGCAGCTATTAGGTATTTTGCCAAGTTCATATTAAGTGGCGGTAATGCCACTGCAGCTTGTGCGAACTCAAGTCCGGTGCCAGCTTCACCTAGTAAAATCACCGGACCAAAGTTAGGCTCTGTTTTGATGGCGATACGTAGCTCATTAGCACCCGCTCGCGGCGCCATTTTTTGCAGTGAGAAACCTTCAATATGGGCATCAGGGTAGGTGTTTTTGATTCGTAGCAGCATGGCAAAGGCTGTTTGCTCAACTTCTTGCGCATCATTTAAATTAAGGACAACACCACCGACTTCTGATTTAGAAGGAATACTTGGGCTAATTAGTTTTAACGCTACCGGAAAACCCAGCTCAATAGCTTGTTCTTTGGCTTCTGTTGGCGTGTAAGCAACCTCAGTTTGAATACAATCAATACCATAATGAGTGAGAATTTGACTAGCTTCATGGGTTGATAAATAGCTCTGCTCTTCGGCTAAAAACTCGCTCACCACAGAGCGTGCAGCGTCTTTATTTATTTTTGCATCATCGGTGTTTGATTCTGGTGTTTGTGTTAAATGCTTTTGGTTACGACGATAACTTACTAAGTGCATAAAGGCACCCACCGCACCTTCAGGTGTACGGTAGGTTGGAATAGCGTTATTGGTACAGACTTTACGTGCAGCATAGGCGGCATCTTCACCCATAAAGTTAGTCATAACATAAGGGCGAGCCATTTTTGGGATTTTTTCCAAGGTTTCAACAATGATCTCTGCATAATCTTCACTCGGTGCAAGTGCTGAAGGAGTATGGATGATCAGCAAGTTTTTGACTTCTTTGGCTTGTAGTAAGATTTCTAAGGCTTGTTGATAGCGTCTTGGCGCTGAGTCACCAAAAATATCCACCGGATTTGAGGTCATTTCTGATTGCGGGATGACTTTATTAAGCGCAGCTCTAGTCTCATCGCTGAGCTCCGCCAGCTTTCCTGAGCTTTGCAAGAGCGTATCCACAGCCATGACACCTGGGCCGCCGCCATTGGTTAAAATGGTTAGCTGCTCGACTTTAAGAAGTTTTGGGTGCATTGCCAGCGTTTGTGTCGCAGCGAAAAGCTCTCGTAAGTCGTTTACCCTAAGCATACCTGCTCGCTGAAATAGCGCATCATAGACTGCATCTGAGCTTTGTTTGCCACCAGTGTGTATTTCTGCAGCTAGGGCACCAGCACTGGTTTTACCGGTTTTAATGGCGATTACGGGTTTGCTAAACGCAGCGGCTCGCGCTGCGGAAATAAAGCTGCGAATATCTTCAATATTATCGATATATAACAAAATAGCTTTAGTTTTTGCATCTCGGCCTAAAAAGTCGAGTAACTCATCAAAGTCGATATCTAGGCAATCACCCACAGATACAAAATATGAAAAGCCAATTTCTTTGTTTTTCGCCCAATCTAGAATGGTTGAGCAAACAGCCGCAGATTGCGATACAAAAGCAAGCTTTCCTGGGCTTGCAACCGTATGTGAAAAGCTGGCATTTAAACCAATATGAGGAATAAGTAAGCCCAAACAATTAGGCCCAAGTAAAGAGACATTTGCCTCAGCAGCTGCTTCTTTTAATGCGTGCTTTTGGTCGACGTTTAAACCCGCTGCAATTACCACCGCATGCTTACAACCAAGTTCTCCAAGCTCATTAATGATGTTAATTAAAGTATTTTTATTAGTACAAATAACCGCAAGGTCGGGCACTTTAGGTAGTGCAGCAATGCTTGGGTAGGCTAATACCCCGTGTACAGCGCTGTGATTTAAACTAACAGGCATGATTGGGCCTTTAAAGCCCCCCTGTAGTAAATTACGCATCACCACAAAGCCCGCTCGGTTAGGGGAATTTGAGGCGCCAATCACCGCGACCGATTTAGGATTAAAAAATTGGCTAATACGTTTAACGCTCATGCTGTTTCCTTCGCTTGCGATGTTTGTTAAAACTTCAGGGTCTGTTAAGTTTAATACACTCAAACTAGAACCGACACGCTTCCAAAGTATTAAAAGTTATACTCATAAGATAACCTGTTTATAACTACTTTTCGAGTCAAAAACAGTGACCTACATCAAGGAGAAAAGCATGAATAAAGCGCAACCATTTAATATCGTTATTGCAGCGTGTGCATTGGCGGTCGGTTTGCTCGGATTAGGTTTTATATTGAAAAGTGCAGCCCTTGATGTAAAGGGCATGGAGCGCACAGTTCATGTTAAAGGGCTAGCAGAAATGGAAGTGCCAGCCGACACCGTTATCTGGCCTTTACAGTTTTCTGATGCCGATAACAACCTTGAAAAACTAGTGGGTCGAGTTGAAGAGAAAAGTGATGCGGTTGTGGCTTTTTTAAAACTACATGGTTTTAGTGATGAAGAAATCAGCCTTGGTAGCCAATCGATTATTGATAAACAAGCTCGCGAATATGGCGGCGAGAATCAGCAGTTTCGTTATATTGCTCGTAATAATGTCATTGTTTATTCAAATGATATTGAAAAAGTGCAAAATGCCTTAGGCGCAGTAAGCCAATTAGCCAAACAAGGCATTGCGATAGTACAAGATAATTACGAAACGCGGATTCAATATTTATTTAATGGCTTAAATGAAATTAAGCCAAATATGATTCAAGAAGCAACCGAAAAAGCCCGCGAAGTAGCAATGAAATTTGCCAAAGATTCACAGTCTAAATTAGGTAAAATTAAAACAGCGCGTCAGGGGCAGTTTTCAATTTCTGATAGAGATTCAAACACACCTCAGCTGAAAAAAGTGCGTGTAGTTACCAGTGTTGAATATTATCTATCTGACTAAACCCAATACCACAGATAAAGGTAGCCGCATGCGTGTGCACACAATCACCATGCGGCAAATCGCTCCAAGCATAAAGCCGCCACTAAACGCCACAGCCACCCCCAATAAGCCAAACTGATCTTTTAATAGTACTGCCATTAAAACCGTGACACTGGTTGCACCAAGTAAGACATACAAGTTGATAAGCGGGTTGCCTTTTAACTTGATCATGCTACTGGCTAAAATTCTTGCTGGTAATAATAATTGCCCGAGTAACAGCAGCATTAAAATCCAAAATCCTTCTTGTAATTGGCTTTCGCCATAGAGAGTGAGTAGTGGCTTTGCGAGCAAGGCAAGTAGCAAAATAGCGGCAAAGTTAAAACGCCATACCACTTTCATTAACTCGCTAAGTTGCTGCTCGGTCGTCTCATCGGCCATTAAAATGGGTTTTAAATATTGGTTGGCGGCATTGCCTAAAATAGTCAGTAAGCCAGCAATCACTACCGCAGGAAAGAAGATACTCACGCCTTGTGCACCAAACCAGTGATGCACTAGTAAGACATCGAGTTTTGCTACCAACACGGTGCCTGCACCACTGGCGAGCATGATCAATGAGTCTTTACACCATTGCTTGGTTTGGTAGCGGGCAGTGCTTGCAACGATCATTTTTTTGATTAACCAATATTGATAAATGACTACGCACAAGATGCTACAAAACAACAAGATACAAATCTCGACTAACGATAAGTCGCCACGTATCAAGTACACGAAAAAGCAAAACCCCGCTGTTAGCAATTCAAAAATACACTGCTGCGTTATCAGGCCAATTTTTGGTTTATTCAAAGCCACTAAAAAAGCCGATTGGCTCTGCATAATGGCGCCAATCGGCACCAGTAATAGTAAATAGGCCACATGCTCTTGAGCGCTTTGGTGCGGTGAAATAGCCTGAAAGCTAATCACCACAGCAGCGACAAAAATCACCCCGAATAAACACGATGCAGCTAAATAAACATGTTTTAAGCCGCGTAGTAAGTCATGTTGCTGAGCTTTGTAGAGCGGGTAGCTAATACGCATTAAAGATGATGCAAAGCCCATACTCGCAGGTAATAACAAAATTTCACACAGTGCGAGTAACGCCGCGAAAGTACCAAACTCATCAGTACTTAATAACCTTGCAAGGCACAAGGTAAGCACAATACGGCTACCATGGTTAAGGGCGGTAAAACTACTGAGCGATAAAAACGCTTTAACAACATCTTTATTCATGGAGTTATTGATTGAGCGCGTTTAATAACTGTGCCGTTGGCACTTGCAAATAGGCCGCGCAAAGCAGCACTTTACTGTCGCTACTCGTTGCTTGATTGGCACCATAAAATTGCTTAAGGGTATTTACCAAGGCGCTGACTGCGCTCGGGCTGTGACTTTGGTCGACTTCCATCATGGCTAATAATGCAGAGAATTCATGTTTGGCTAGCATCTGAGTCGTGCTGTTTAGCGCTATAAAGCAACCTATAGGAGTGAGCTGCTGCTTATTTAATGTTTTTAACGCTATGCCTAAGCTTTCATTGCTTTCAAATAACATTAACGAACGCAAGTAATTAAAGGGGAGGTTATTAGCCTGACACTGCGTAAATAAGTGATGTAGTAGGGTATTGCCTTGGTTGTCGGTAATACAAAAAGCATTTTGAAACTTAAGACCAGGCGTGAAAAAGCTCAGTTTATCGATATCATAAATTAAGGCTACAGCTTCACTTGGCAGCGGGCTTGCTTCGAGTAAATGCGCTGCCACATTTTGTAAAAACAAGTATTTAACTTCACTACTGCACGCTAATTGATAGATATGCTGTAATTGTGCCGCTTGCAAAACTCCCGATAAACTTTGGTAATCGGCAATGAGTTCTTTTAACTGATGATGTTGAAGCCGGCTGTTCAATTGCTCAATCGCGCTTTGCATGGAGATACTCGTTTTTTATTATTTATACATTTATAGCTCAACTACTTGTTTAAATAAATAAAAAAGGCCGCTGAGCGGCCTTTTTCAAGTCTTTATTGCTTAAGCTGCTTGTTTTTTAGCAACCCATTGGTCAACAAACTTCTCTAGTACATTTAATGGTACTGCACCATTTTTAAGTACTACATCGTGGAATTCACGAATATCGAATTTATCGCCTAGTTTTTCTTTAGCCGCTTCACGAAGCTCTAAAATTTTCAACATACCTACTTTGTATGCCGTTGCTTGTGAAGGCATTACAATGTGACGCTCAACCATTTTAACGCCATCAGACGTCGCATTTGGTGTGTTATTTACGTAGTAGTCGATACCTTCTTGACGTGTCCACTTCATTGCGTGGATACCTGTATCTACTACTAGGCGACATGCACGCCATAATTCCATCGCAAGACGACCAAAATCTGAATATGGGTCTTCGTATAAGCCCATTTCTTTTGGTACTAGCTCAGAGTATAAACCCCAACCTTCAACATACGCTGTGTAGCCGCCAAACTTACGGAACTTAGGTACACCTTCAAGCTCTTGCGCGATAGCAATTTGCATGTGGTGACCAGGAATACCTTCGTGGTACGCAAGTGCTTCCATTTGGTATGTTGGCATTGCTTCCATGTCGTAAAGGTTTGCGTAATAAATACCTGGGCGTGAGCCATCTGGCGCAGGTTGTTGGTAGAACGCTTTACCAGCTGCTTTTTCACGGAATGCTTCAACAGCTTTTACTTTAAGGTCAGCTTTTGGCTTAACAATGAATAGCTCGTCTAGACGAGATTTCATGTTATCGATAAGCGCTGTTGCTTCATCAAGGTAGCGTTGTTTACCTTCGGCTGTGTTAGGGTAGTAGAACTGCTTATCAGTTTTCATGAATTGCATGAATGCTTTAAGGTCACCTTTAAAGCCTACTTTATCTTTGATTGCACGCATTTCGTCGTGAATGCGCGCGACTTCAGCTAAACCGATAGTGTGGATTTCTTTCGCTGTTAAATCAGTTGTTGTGGTACGTGCTAAAGCGTTGTTGTAGAACGCTTCGCCGTCAGGGAATTTCCAAGCACCATCACGGTCATCAGCGCGCTTTTCTAACTGAGCTAAGAAGTTAATTAGCTTAGTGTAAGAAGGTTTTACTGCTGCTTTTAGGGCTTTTTCAGCGTCGCTGATAAGTGCAGATTTTTCGCTGTCAGCAATCTCTAATGCGTTAACTTTACGTTTAAAGTCAGCAAGTAACGTTGAGTCTTCACCATCATGGAATGGTGCGCCGCGTAAGATATTATTGCTTGAATCAATCACGTGTGGGAAAACAAATTTAGGCGCGATAATGCCTTTATCTGCACGTACTTCAAGGTCTTTGATTAGTTGATCAATAACCGTTGTAACACCATTTAAACGTGAGATATACGCTTTAGCATCAGATACATCGGCAATTTGATGTTGGTTGATTAAAAACGCAGGGATCATCGAGTGAACACCAAACATTTGGTTCACAGGGTAGTTGTAATGGCGCCATTTGAAATCAGCAATTTCGTTTTCTAAATCTTGCTTTTTAAGGTCGTAGCTTACTTTTGTTGCGTCATCTAATAGCTCGCGGTTAATTGCGTTAAGCGCAACTAGGTCAGCTTTAGTTTGTTCAAAGTCTTCTAAAACGCGCTCTTCGCTGCCATCATCCCATTTATCGTAATCTTTTTTGATGCCCATGTATGTTTGATAAATAGGGCTTTTCATTACATCACGGTTAAAAGTATCTTCGAAGAAGGCGTTAGCTTTATCGATTTCACTTTGTACAGGTTGGCTTTGTACACTTGGTGCAGGCTTCGGTTGCTCTTGCATTTGTTGGCAGCCGCCAAGCAATGCAACACTTACCGCCGCAGCGATGAAGGTCAGTTTACGCATTATCGTTCCTTTGTAGTTGTTAGAAATTTAATTATAATTCTTAAACGAATAATTCTAGCAGGTCATTTAAAAAGCGATGGCCTTTTTGGCTTACCTGCCAGTTATCTTTATCATCAATTAGTAAGCCTTTTGCAATTGCCTCAGTCAAGGCTTGTTCCTGACTTTGCAGTGACAAACTTGTAAGCAAAGGTAAATCAGCTTTGGGGCAGGGTTCGACTAAACGAAAACGATTCATAAAGAATTCAAAAGCTAAGTCGTCTTCTGCTACTTGCCATTGCTGATATAAATACGGTTTGGCAAGATCCATATAACCTCGTGGGTGTTTTACTTTCACCGTACGGGTGATGACTTTATTTTCATCAGTAATTTTACCATGGGCACCGCAACCGATACCGAGATAATCGCCAAATCGCCAATAATTCAAGTTATGACGGCATTGGTAACCGGGCTTCGCGTAGCCTGAGATCTCGTATTGCTCATAACCTGCTGCTGCGAGTAACGCTTGACCTTGTTCTTGAATATCCCAAAGGGTGTCGTCATGAGGTAAGGTCGGTGGCTTAGAAGCAAACTGCGTATTTGGCTCAATGGTTAGTTGATACCAAGAGATATGAGGAGGATTAAGGGCAATAATTTTTTCAAGGTCGCTTAAGGCGTCTGCAACAGATTGCCCTGGCAAGCCATGCATTAAATCAAGATTAAAACTGTTTAGCCCCGCTTGGTGTGCTTGTTTAGCCGCATAACTTGCTTCATCAGCACCATGAATACGACCAAGGGCTTTTAGCTTGTCGTTTTGCATACTTTGCACACCAATCGAAATACGATTGATGCCAGCGGCAACATATTCTTTAAAGCGACCTGTTTCGACGGTACCTGGGTTTGCCTCTAGGGTAATTTCACAGTCATCAGTTAGGCCAATTAATCTGTCGACTTCAACAAGTAGGCGAGTATATGCGTCACCGGTTAATAAGCTTGGCGTGCCGCCGCCAATAAAAATGCTGTGGATTTTACGCCCTTGCACTAAGTGCAAATCGGCCTTGAGATCATCAATAAGATGCTGAACGTATTCTTTTTCGGGGATTGTGCCTTTTTGACCATGGCTATTAAAGTCACAGTATGGGCACTTTTGCACGCACCAAGGCACGTGCACATATAAACTTAAAGGCGGTAAACTCACAGGCCGCCTTTTTGCTGCAATTGCGCAAGTAGTTGTTTTAAAGCCTGGCCGCGATGGCTAAGGGCATTTTTTTGCTCTTTAGTTAACTGAGCGCTAGTGCATTGCTCAGACGGTACATAAAACACCGGATCATAACCAAACCCACCCTGACCATCTTGGCTATGAGTGATTTCGCCTTCCCAACTGGCACTACAAATAAGCGGTGTTGGATCGTCGGCGTGGCGCATTAATACTAATACACACCAAAAACGCGCACTACGAACAGGATTATCAGCAAGCTCTTTTAGTAACTTGTCGATATTATCTTGATCGCTAGCACCCGCACCGGCAAAGCGTGCAGAGTACACACCTGGCGCACCATTTAGGCCGTCTACTTCAAGGCCTGAGTCATCAGCAATCGCAGGCATGCCTGTGATCTTTGCTGCATGGCGCGCTTTAATAATGGCGTTTTCAACAAATGTGGTGCCTGTTTCAGGCACGTCTGGCACTTGAAAATCGCTTTGTGGAACCACGTTAATATTAAGTGGGCTGAGCATGCTTGCCAGCTCTTTTACTTTGCCAGGGTTACCCGTGGCTAAAACCAAGGTGTTGTTCATAGGTCTATTAATCTACGTAAAATTTTTGCTGAAATTTCAGCGTTTGTAGTTTGCCGTTTTGATTAATTTCGATATCAAAACGGTAAATTTCTTCGTTGCTGTAATCGATTTGCGCGAGGTAATAAATCGCATCGCCTTCAACAACTTCTTTAAATGTAAGCTGCTTTTTATTACCAAGTAGGTTACGTGCAGTGCCAGTTAAAGTTGCTGTCTGCGCTGTTTTATCGCTGTTTTTTAATACCGAAATATTAATAATCCCTTTGCTAGGGCTACGCTCTAAATCATAGTTTTTAGCAATGTTTGGCTGAATAAAAGTCGATGGAAATGCAATGTAATGAACTTCCCAAGGGCCAAGAACCTTGTACTGGGCGCCTGCTTGTTCATCAGCTTTGGCAAAGGTTGTAAATAAACTCAATACAATCAAAGAAAAATAAATAAATTGCTTCATGGTATATCTCACTTAACAAAAGAGGCCTTTCGGCCCCTTACTGCTTCACGTTAAACGCTTAGCCAATTAAATCCATTACTAAAAACTGTAAAAACTGTAGACCAATAATCAACACTAAGATTGATAGGTCTAGCCCACCTAGTGGTGGGATAATCTTACGAATAGGGCGCAACATTGGCTCAGTTAGCTGGTGGAATACAGCCTCAATAGGGTTGTAGCCTTGGCTTACCCAGCTAAGTAAAGCACGAATAATTAATACCCAAAATAGTAAGTTTAAACCTTCTTTAACGACCGTAATTAACGCTTGAATAAATACCGGACCTGGCGCCCAAGCATTATAAAACATCAGAAAAATAACACTGAGTTTGGCTACAGCGACTAAATAAGCAAGCACTAACGAGGCAATATCAAAGCCACCCACTCCTGGGATGATTTTACGAAGTGGGTTCACTGCGAACGAAGTGGCTTTCACCACAAACTGGCTCATAGGATTGTAAAAGTCAGCTTTTGCCGCTTGTAACCAAAAGCGTAAAAGGACCACCATTAAAAAGAGATCAAAAATAATCCCAACTAAAAAGTGCATGGCTTGCATAGTTTTACCTTCAAAAAGTAAGCTTAAAGTTCTTTTTCCATCGCTTCAGCGCGAGCGATACAGGCATCCATTGCATCTGCAACAGTACCGACTAAACCTTGTGATTTAAGATGCTCAACAGCTTCGTGAGTCGTACCACCTTTAGAGGTTACGTTTGCACGTAGCTGAGAAATACTGATGTCTGGTTGCGACAGTGCCATTTCGGCTGCACCCAGTGCGGTTTGTTGCACTAAACGGCGCGCATCTTCATCACTAAAGCCAAGTGCTTTCGCTTTTTCTTCAATAGCTTCCATAAATAAGAAGAAGTAAGCAGGTGATGAGCCTGTAACAGCAATGATGTCGTTGATTTGTGACTCTTGCTCAACCCACACAACAATGCCTGTACACTCAAAAACTTGTTGTACAAACTCGTGCTCTTCAGTGGTTTCATCCGCGCCATAAAGGCCAGAAACACCACGGCCTAGTAATGATGGTGTATTTGGCATACAACGCACCATTTTCACATCTTGACCTAGCATTTCTCGTAAACGGTTTACGGTAAGACCTGCTGCTACTGAAATAAATAGCTTGTCGCTAAAATCAACGCCTGAATCTTGGAATGATTGGCAAAGATCGCCCATCATTTGTGGTTTAACAGATAAGACAATCACATCAGCATCGCGAAGTGCCGCGTTGTTATCCGCGGTAGTCTGCACCCCGAAATCAGCAGCAACCTTAGCTAATTTTTCTTGGTTGCGATTGGTTGCAATGATGTTTTTTGCTGCAAAACCGTTCTTTACCATGCCGCCAATGATGGCGTAGCTCATGTTACCCGTGCCTATAAATGCGATTTTTTTGTCTGACATATGTCTGTTATCACCTTTTAATTTCGTTGGCCAAATATATCCGTGCCAATGCGTACCATGGTTGAACCCGCTGCAATCGCCGCTTCAACATCGTTACTCATACCCATCGACAAGGTGTCTACTTGGGGATATTGGGCCTTTAGTTTATCAAAGCAAGCGCTTAATTGCTCAAAATATTGTAATTGTAGCTGGGCATCGTCGGTTTTGGCAGGAATCGCCATCACACCGCGCAGGCATAAATTAGGGCATTGACTGATAAATTCGGCCAATGCCATTAGCTCGTCTGGGTGGCAGCCTGACTTAGCCTCTTCTAAACTAATATTAACTTGAATTAATACATTGAGTGGGGCTTTGTCGGCTGGTCGTTGCTCATTAAGACGTTTTGCAATTTTAGTGCGGTCAACACTTTGTACCCAATCAAAATGTGTGGCTACTTGGGCACTTTTATTCGATTGAATAGGGCCGATAAAGTGCCAAATAATGTCTTTATAATCAGCCAATGCTGTGACTTTTGTTACCGCTTCTTGAACGTATGATTCGCCAAACTGGCGTTGACCATGCTTATAGGCAGCAATAATATCGTCGGCAGGTTTTGTTTTTGAAACAGCCAATAGGTTGATTGATTGCTCATCGCGGTGATTATTTTTTGCAGCTTGAGCAATTCTTGCGTAGGCGGATGTAAGTCGTTCTGCTATTGTAACCATATAATTATCAGTTGGTTGTGGAGTCATAAATGGATATTACCGAATTATTGGCCTTTAGTGTGCAACACAAAGCCTCGGATTTACACTTGTCATCAGGCGTATCACCTATGATACGTGTTGATGGTGATGTGCGTCGTATTAATATTCCAGCATTAGAACAAAAAGATGTAAATAGTCTGGTATACGATATTATGAACGATAATCAGCGTAAGGACTATGAACAAAATCTCGAAGTGGATTTTTCTTTCGAAGTGCCAAACCTTGCGCGTTTTCGTGTTAACGCATTTAATTCAAACCGTGGTCCTGCGGCGGTGTTTCGTACTATCCCAAGTGATGTTTTAACGTTGGATGATTTAGGTGCGCCTGATATTTTTAAAACCATTGCCGATAACCCTCGTGGTTTGGTGCTAGTCACCGGCCCTACCGGTTCTGGTAAATCAACTACTTTGGCGGCGATGGTCGATTACATTAACCAAACAAAACATCATCATATTTTAACTATCGAAGATCCTATCGAATTCGTACATGAAAATAAGCTAAGCCTTATTAACCAACGCGAAGTTCACCGTGATACGCATAGCTTCTCTAATGCACTTAGAAGTGCACTACGTGAAGATCCGGATGTAATCTTAGTGGGTGAGCTTCGTGACCTTGAAACAATCCGCTTAGCAATGACTGCGGCAGAAACGGGGCACTTAGTGTTTGGAACCTTGCATACTACCTCTGCACCAAAAACCATTGACCGTATTATTGACGTGTTCCCAGGTGAAGAAAAAGACATGGTGCGTTCAATGTTGTCAGAATCATTGCGTGCCGTAATCTCGCAAACTTTACTTAAAAAGGTAGGCGGCGGCCGAGTAGCAGCCCATGAAATCATGATTGGTATTCCTGCAATCCGAAATCTGATCCGTGAAGATAAAATTGCGCAAATGTACTCATCAATTCAAACTGGTGCATCGCATGGCATGCAGACCATGGACCAATGTTTAGGTAATTTGGTTAACTACGGCATTATTACTAATGTTGATGCGCGAGCTAAAGCGCAAGATAAAACCCAGTTTGGTGGCTAACGGAGCTATATAAAATGTCTTTACCTTTAAATCATTTTTTGCAAGTCATGATCGACAAAAAAGGCTCTGACTTGTTTGTTTCTAGCCAACTGCCAGTCAGTGCAAAAGTAAACGGTGAATTAATACCTTTAAGCGATGAAAAACTCTCAGATGAGGATTCACTCGCTTTGGTCGAGTCAGCAATGAACGACAAACAGCGCAAAGAATTTCATGACAGTAAAGAGTGTAACTTTGCGATTGCTACTGATGAAGGTCGTTTCCGTGTTTCTGCTTTTTGGCAACGAGACAGGGCTGGAATGGTTATTCGCCGTATCGTAACACAAATTCCTGATGTGAATGAACTTGGTTTGCCATCAACGTTAACCGACGTGATTATGGCAAAACGTGGCTTAGTGCTATTTGTAGGTGGTACTGGTACGGGTAAGTCAACCTCGCTTGCTGCGCTTCTAGGTTATCGTAACCGCAATCAACGTGGTCATATTCTTACTATTGAAGATCCTATCGAATTTGTGCATGAGCACCGTAAAAGCATTATCACTCAACGTGAAGTTGGTCTTGATACAGAAAGCTTTGAATCAGCGCTGAAAAGCTCGTTGCGTCAAGCACCTGATGTGATCTTAATTGGTGAGATCCGCTCACAAGAAACCATGGAATATGCACTCAGCTTTGCAGAAACAGGTCACTTATGTGTCGCAACACTGCATGCGAACAATGCCAACCAAGCCATTGATCGTATCATGCATTTGGTGCCTAAAGAAAAGCACGATAAGTTAAAGTACGACCTTGCACTAAACCTTCGCGCCATTGTTGCTCAGCAGTTGGTGCCAACTGCCGATGGGGAAGGGCGTGTCGCTGCTATCGAAATTTTGCTTAACTCACCCATGGTGGCAGAGCTTATTAAAAAAGGCGATATCGGTTCTATTAAAGAGACTATGGCTAAATCGAAAGAAATGGGCATGCAGACCTTTGACCAAGCATTATTTGAGCTTTATAAACAGCGCCGCATTAACTATGCTGATGCGCTGCACCATGCTGACTCGCCAAATGACTTACGTTTAATGATTAAGCTACAAAACAATGAACAAAAAGGGGCTGGTTTCTTACAGGGTGTGACTATTGATGGCCTGGACGAAAAAGGTAAATCTTAGTTAAAACAAAAGGGAATTACATGCCAGCACTGTCTGTGCTGGCACTCTTTAAATACGTTGAAGGCGCCTACTCACCATAAAACTGCTCAAAAAAGCTTTCTAAGATAATCACAGCAGACATGTTATCAACATTACCTTTGCCAAGGTTTCGGTAGCCACCTTGTTCGAATAAACGCGCTTTTGCGTCTGCGGTGGTTAGTCGTTCGTCTTGCGTTTCAACCGGTATAGCAAAGTGGTTGTGTAAGCGGTTAGCGAACTTCTTAGCTTTAAAAGTAACTTCTTGATTGGTGCCATCCATATTAAGCGGTAAACCAACCACCATTAAATCGGGTTGCCACTCGTCCACTTGTTTTTTAATTAGTTGCCAATCTGGAATACCATCTTTCGCTTTTACAGCTTGTAAACTTGATGCTGTTCCTGTGAGTTCTTGACCAATGGCAATACCAATACTTTTGGTGCCAAAGTCAAAACCCATTACGGTGCGTTCACCGAGTGCCTTAAACGTTCGTTTTGTCATAGTCTTAAAAATTATAAATGTTAAGCATGGCCTGCTTCAGAGCTTAATTGACCGACATCAAAACCCAGCATCGAAACCGCTTTTTCCCAACGTTTTTCAACAGGTGTATTAAAGATGATCTCAGGGTCTGCTTTGATAATTAACCATGAATTCTCCAGCAGTTCTTGCTCTAACTGTCCTTGATCCCAACCAGCATAACCCAATGTGATAATAAATTGTTCTGGTGCTTCACTCGTTGTTAGGCTTGCTAACACATCCTTTGAAGTGGTGATCATAATATCACTGCTGAGCTTTTGACTCGCTGCATAACCAGGCTTTGGTGAGTGCAAAACAAAACCGCGATCGGTTTTTACAGGCCCGCCAGCATATACAGCTAAGCCTGCTGCTTGTTTACTTTTATCGTTATCAATTTCGATTTTATCGAGAAGCTCGCCCACGGTGATATTGATAGGCTGGTTAATTACCAAGCCCATCGCACCATCTTGGTTGTGCTCACAAATATACGTAACAGCACGCTTAAAAAAAGGGTCTTGCATGCTTGGCATTGCGATTAAGAAATGGTTCTCTAATGACTGCATAGGTCGCCCCTTTTGTTGTTTAAATTAAGTATGGCTCAGTTTTCTTTCAATGGCATCAAATAAGTGACCAGTGATTGAAATGTCAAAAGCAGCTTCAATCTCTTTTACACACGTTGGCGCAGTGACATTGATTTCAGTTAAACGATCGCCAATGATATCTAGACCAACAAAAATAAGGCCTTTTTCTTTCAGTGTAGGTGCAACAGCCTCTGCAATTTTACGGTCTGAATCACTAATTGGACGTGCTTCACCTCTACCACCTGCTGCCAAGTTACCGCGCGTTTCGCCATTTTGCGGGATACGCGCTAGGCAGTACGGCATTACTTCACCATCAACCACAAGAACGCGTTTATCGCCTTGCTTGATTTCAGGGATATAATTTTGTGCCATTGCAAAACGACTACCATGCTCGGTTAATGTTTCGCAGATCACACCAATATTGGCATCATCTTCTTTAACTCTAAAGATAGAAGCACCACCCATACCATCAAGGGGTTTTAAAATAATATCTTTATGCTCAGCTAAAAATGCACGAATGTCTGCTTGGCTACGTGTTACTAAAGTATCTGGCGTATGTTCGCTAAACCAAGCCGTGAATAGCTTTTCGTTGGCATCGCGTAAGCTTTGCGGCTTATTGATAACCAGCGTACCAGCTTGCTCAGCACGCTCTAAAATATAGGTAGCGTAGATGTACTCAGTATCAAAAGGCGGATCTTTACGCATTAAAATAACGTCTAAATCAGCTAAAGCAATGGTGGCTTTTTCTTCTAATTCATACCAGTGATTAACATCATCAAATACACGGGCTTTGGCAGCTGTTGCATAGCCTTGACCTTGACGTAAAGAAAGGTCATCCATTTCCATGTAGTAAATTTCGTAACCGCGCTTTTGTGCTTCCATCATCATTGCAAAGCCAGTGTCTTTTTTAATATTAAAGCCACTAATTGGATCTGAGATTATGCCTAGCTTAATTGCCATATTTTTGCCTTAGAATCGTATGCCATACTGTGTTTTGTTACTTTGATATATGGGTATTTTTACTGTTTTCAATTCGCTAAATCGCCAAACTGCAATTGTAATGCGCTCAATACCGTCAGAGCGGCTGTTTCTGTTCGCAGAACACGTGGCCCTAAGCGGATATCAACAAAGTCTTGCTGTTTAGTAATGTTAATTTCTTCATCGGTAAATCCACCTTCAGGACCGACTAAAAAGCGTACCCCTTCACTGGGGATTTGAATCGTTTTAATACTGTGCTCAGCACGCGGGTGCAAAGTAAGTTTAATCGCATCACTTGCTTGTTCTAGCCACTCTTTTATATCGATAGGCGGGTGTACAACAGGCACAACGTTGCGGCCAGATTGTTCAGCCGCGGCAATTGCAATTTTTTGCCATTGTTGATGTTTTTTAGCAAGGCGATCGCCACTTAGTTTTACGCCACAACGTTGACTAAAAATAGGGGTGATTTCTGTAATACCAAGCTCGACTGATTTTTGAATAGTGAAATCCATTTTATCACCACGAGAAATACCTTGGCCTAAGTGAATCTTTAAAGGCGACTCAACATCATGATCAACAAATTCCTGTGGCTTAACGACCACGTTTTTTTTGCTCACTTCAATAATTTCACTGAGGTATTCACCTCCTTCACCATTAAAAATCGAGACCTTATCACCGACTTGCATGCGCAATACGCGGCCAACATGACCTGCGGCATCATCATCTAGTGCTACTGGGGTGTTTAAAGAAATCGCTGAAGGTTGGTAAATGTGTGGAACTCGCATGACTGTCACTTATCAATAAATTTAGCAATATGGTAAGTATACAGCGGCTTAGGTGCAATTATTTATTTTCTATTTAACTCTTCAGCTAACGGTAAAAGATCTGTCGTCGTTTCAGCGATAGTTGTTTGACAGGAAAGGTGATTAATATGGGCGCTGTCGGGGCAAGGCGCAAAGCTAAAACCTTGTTCTTCTTGTTTTACTAAATAACGTATTTTATGTAGGGAATTGTATATAAATTTTTGTGCATCATCCGCTAATTGGTAATCGGTTAAATTAATTAAAACACCTTTAATGTTGTGGTGTTCATGCAGGTAGCTGGCCAGTTCAGAGACACTTATTTCATTACTGAAGTCGCAATAACAGTAATCTTTTATTAATTCATCAAACATAAGTTTGACCATGTGGCGGCTATTTGCGCCTGCCACAACAAGCGTTGAGCCTTCAACGCTCGCAAAATAATGCTCAGTAAAGGCTCGGCTAAACTCATTGTCTATATCAACTAGTAAATAATCATTAACTTTAAAGGGCATAGAGTCTCACGGTACTAAAACTTCCGTATCAAATTGAAAACATACTAATAAGTAAATAGCCTATTGCGCCAAAAACGGCAAACTCAATACACGCAATACCAATATTATCTTGATGATCAACTTCAAGAGAAGTATCTATATTCGGTAAAGAAATATACTTAATAATGTAGCTCAAAATATAAAGTAATGCCCACATAGCACCGCAATGAGATACCAAAGTGAATAAGTTTTCTACCATCTTACCACTAATAAATGATGCACTGGCAAGACCAGCATAACCAGCAAGAGCAAGGCCAATAGACTTACCGGCGTAGCGGATACCGATGGAAGTATTTTCTAGATTAAAATTACTTTGTAGCGACGCACCTTGGTTAGCTTTTGCAAAACGATACTCACGGATTTTACTATCAAGGGCAAACATACCTTGCAGCACAAAAAAGCTCACTGTGGCGATCAATAAGCTGCTATAGCCTTGGGTATGGCACCAGTTATAAAGACCAAGAGCAATAATACAGTTTGCGATTAGCATGCCTGAATCGACCAAGGCGGCGCAGACATTTTGCTTTAGAATAGCGGCTTCTTCATTAAAGCGATGCAAAATCCATTTACGATGAATTAAATGGCCTATTTTTATAAAAGCAAACAACAGCACAATGAGTAAAAGTACTTTTAGCGGATTAGATTGGGCTGCACTTAAGCTAATCTCATCAAATATATAAGCGATAGTTGCTATAACGACCATGATTTCGCTGGCAAAGCTTATTCCCATGGCAAAGTTATCATGTTGCGCAAGCTCTTCTTTAAGCGCTTGTTTTGCTTTGATTTGCGTTAGAATACGTAGCAGTACTATAGTGGCGCAGATTACAGCGAAACTAATAGCAATCGCGACTAAACTAGTGTTAGATAGTGATAAATATGACATGCAGGTCCCTGCTAAATAATTCTTTGATTATCATTCTAGTACGGTTATTGGCAAGTTAAAAGAGAGTATTTAATGAGTAATTTACACGCGCTTCCAGAGTCACTTCATCAGTTAGGCCAAACCCGCTTCGCGAGCTTGTATGAGGGGCAAACTGAACAACAGAAAATTATTAACTTGTTGTCTTTAAGCGACTTTGCGTGGAACTGTCTACAATCTCAGCCAAACTTAAAAGACTGGTTACTTGATGATAAGGAGCTTGCTAATCGTGCAGTTGAAGCTCCGTTAAGTAGTACAGAAATCAATGAGCTTGACGACAATGCTGCAATGGCAAAACTGCGTTTGTATCGAGAAAAGTACTGGTTGAAAGTGGCTTTTCTTGACTTGTGCTGTGCAAACCCAATCGCTGATAGCATCGCTTATATCTCTGCGCTTGCAAATCAGCTTATCGATAGTGCCAATCAGTGGGCGTTTGCGCAGGTAGCTAAAGTTAGTGGTATGCCGCTTGATGATGACGGTAATGCAATGCACATGTTAGTTTTAGGCATGGGTAAACTAGGTGGAGGAGAGCTTAATTACTCCTCTGACATTGATTTAATTTTTTCTTACCCTCGTGATGTTGCAACGCAAGGTGGGCGTCGCTCTATTGAAGCGCAGGTGTTTTATACCAAAGTGGCGCAAAAGCTGATTATGGCGCTTAATCAAACTACGGTAAATGGCCAAGTATTTCGGGTTGATATGCGCCTGCGCCCATTTGGTGAAAGTGGGCCTTTGGTGATGAGCTTTCATGCTATGGAAGATTATTATCAAGAGCAAGGACGTGAGTGGGAACGCTACGCCATGCTAAAAGGCCGATTAATCGGCACAGAAAACCGTTATTGGAATGAGTTTTATGAATTGCTACGGCCATTTGTTTATCGCCGCTATATTGATTTCTCGGTGATTGAATCGCTGCGTAAAATGAAGCAAATGATAGCTCAAGAAGTACGCCGAAAACGCCTTACAAACAATATTAAATTAGGCGCAGGGGGCATTCGAGAAGTGGAATTTGTGGTACAAGCGCTGCAAATGGTGCGAGGTGGTCGCGAAGCTAACCTGCAAACTCAGTCATTATTAGTTGCTTTAAAAGAACTGGTTAACAATCAGGTTATGTCCAACAAAGAGGCTGAATTACTTACACAAAACTATTTAGACTTACGTCAAATTGAGCAGTACTTACAGATATTTGCTGATAAGCAAACGCAAACCCTACCTGATGACGAATTAAACCAACAACGTTTATGTTATTTGCTCAATAAAGACGATTTTAATCAGTGTTTGTCTAGTATCGAGCAGATCATGTCTCAAGTCCATGGTGAATTCGAACAGGTGATTGGTTTTGAAAGTGAAACCAGCGACCCGTGTGAAA
The DNA here is from genome assembly GCF_011319765.1 of Pseudoalteromonas sp. MB47. NCBI lineage: Bacteria > Pseudomonadati > Pseudomonadota > Gammaproteobacteria > Alteromonadales > Pseudoalteromonadaceae > Pseudoalteromonas > Pseudoalteromonas sp. MB47. The sequence goes on from NZ_VFBD01000006.1 coordinate 222,996, forward strand.
ATGAGTACATCAGCGCATGGGAAATGACGGATGTTAGCCTGATGTGTGAGCCGAACCTTGATTGGCAAGCAGCATTGGAAGATTTTAAGGCGCGTTTAACTAAGGCGAAGGTTGGTAGTCGAGGTCGTGACATTTTAGATAAATTAATGCCGCTTTTACTTAAACAATTAACGATAGCAAAAGCGAGCAGTGACGCCTTTATGATGATCTGCCAAGTATTGAATAAGATCATTTCACGAACCGCTTATCTAGAGCTGTTGTATGAAAACCCTGGAGCCTTAAATCAACTGGTTGCACTATGTTGTCATAGTAAATGGATTGGCGAACATATCTCTCGTTACCCAATTTTACTTGATGAGCTGATCGATCCTCAGGTGCTTTATAAACCGACACCTTTATCTGCTTACAAAGATGAAATTAGACAATACTTCTTGCGCATTGAGCATGGTGATCTAGAGCTACAAATGGAAGCTCTTCGTCAGTTTAAGCAAACGCATCAGCTACGCATTGCAGCGGCTGATGCAACAGGTGTACTTAGCGTGATGAAGGTAAGCGACCACCTTACAGCGCTTGCTGAGGCAATTGTAGAGCAAGCGGTCAATATTGCATGGCATGCGTGTGTTGAACGCTTTGGTCAGCCCGTTAATACGTCAGAGCAAGAAAAAGGCTTTGCGGTTATCGCCTACGGTAAAACAGGTGGTTTCGAAGTTGGCTACGATTCAGACTTAGACCTTGTGTTTGTGCATAACCACGATGGCAGCAGTTATACCGATGGTGATAAGTCGATTGATTCGCGTCAGTTTTATTTAAAACTTGCACAGCGCTTAATGCATTTATTCAATACTCGCACGGCGTCTGGTATTTTGTACGAGCTTGATACTCGTTTACGTCCTGAAGGGGCGTCAGGCTTACTGGCTATTAATTTAGAAAGTTACTACCACTATCAGCAAACTCAAGCATGGACTTGGGAACATCAAGCTCTCGTTCGCTCACGCATGATTTACGGTCAAGCATCATTAAAAGATCGTTTCGCGCGAATTCGTATAGATGTGTTATGCCAAACCCGTGATAACGAAAAATTAAAAACGGATGTTGTTGAGATGCGTGAAAAAATGCGCGCTCACCTTGCTAAGGGTAACGATGAGCTGTTTGATTTGAAGCAAGATAGGGGTGGTATTACAGATATTGAATTTATTACTCAGTATCTGGTGCTAAATAATGCTAAGCAACATCCAGAGCTAACGAGCTGGTCTGATAATGTGCGTATACTAGCCGATGCGGCGCGTTTAGGCTGTATTAGTGAGCAAATGCAGCAAGAGTTAGTGGCTGCGTATATAGCCTATCGTTCACGTTATCATGTAATGAGTTTGAATCAGCAGGGGCGTTGTGCGCCACGTGCTGAGTTAACTCAGCATATCGACTTAGTTAGTCAGGCGTGGCTACAGGTGTTTTAGCTTTTTAAACGGCGGCAATTTTCACGTACATAAGCAGAGGGCAGCTCAGTGATCACAGCCGCTCTTTGCTTAAAACAAAAATAAGTGTAAACCTCATTTTCGAAATCATCGTTGATTGCTCGACCTACTTGATACAATGCAGAAACGAAGTTGCTATCAACTCGAAAGTGATCTTTTACTACGTAGTCTTTACTAAGATACCAGTACAACACAATATCTTCATTTTTAGCATAATCAGATAATACATCTTTTAAAGTCGTGCCATTTTCAAAGCGACGAGGTTGTATATCTCCTGTCCAGTTTGGCGATGAAGGCTCAACGACTTTTTCACGCTCAAATAGTGCGACATCTAGACTAGTTTCAGGTGTCGGTAATTTAAGAACATATTTATCTCGCTCGTTATCTTTGTCATTGACCTGATTTCGAAGGGCTGAATAAAAGCGTGATAGACCTTGGGCCGCTGCATTTTGAGTATTTTTGATATCTAATACGGGACCGCTGCCAAATAAAAAATAAATAGCAGCAGCAATCAAAATGACAGCTAATGATAAATGCTTAACCCAAAACCACATTTCTAATACTCTTGTTGTTAATTAGCTTAATAAAACCATACATACAGCAAAATGTCACTCTACTTGTAATAAGAAGGTGCATTCTTATCTGGACGAGTTTTAAAGCGGCGATGTAGCCACATGTACTGCTCAGGAGCCACGTTTATTGCTTGTTCCATACGCTGGTTAACGCGTGTTACATCAGCAAGGTTATCGCCACTAGGGAAATTTTCTAAAATAGGAAGCACTTCTAGATGATAGCATCCATTCTCATCACGACGACTCGTTAAACTTACGGTTTCGCAGTTCTTACTATTGGCAAACAGCAGTGCACCTGTAGTTGTTGCTGTATCTTTTACCGCATAAAACGGTGCAAACTCGCAACGATTACGGCCATAGTCTTGATCTGGCAGGTAGTAACAAACCTTCTTGTTTTTGAGGGCTTGCAGTAGGCCTTTGACATCTTTTTTACCGATTAGATATTCATTAGAGCGTAAGCGACCGTTGGTAGTAAAATACTCCATTAGAGGATTATTATGTGGGCGATAAAAACCAATACCTTGGTGCTTTAAGCCCATTACCCGACTTGCCATTTCAAGGTGTAAAATGTGTGGAACAAGAAGCAAAACGCCTTTGCCTGATTGCTGAATTTGCTGAAAATATTCTAACCCTTTTATCGAGCCATACACTTTTTTAACTCGCCACTCGGGCCACCACCAAGCCATGCCGGTTTCCATCATCGCAATACCGGTATTTTCCATATTTTTACGAACTAGTTCGCGTTGTTCATGCTCTGGCATTTCAGGAAAGCACAAACGAATATTCACCTCAGCAATATGGCGGCGACGTTTCATAAAACGATGTACTAGGCGGCCGAGCAGTTTTCCAAGCGCTAGTTGCAATTTATGTGGCAACCAAGAGATAAGATATAAAAAGAAAATGCCAACCCAAGTTAACCAGTAGCGAGGGCCCAAAAAAGACGCTTTAAACGGTGATGAACTAACCACAAAAAAATCTCTAAAAATAAAAAAGCTAGTTTAACTGTAAGTGTTTAAAAATACAAAAAGCCAGCGCGAGGCTGGCTTTGTTGGTATAAGTTTCGAAGAAATATTTAGATTTCTTTTAAACCTTGGTTAATAGCAATAAGGTCTTCACTAGTTAGTGTACCAGCAGCTTGTTTCAAGCGAAGTGTTGAAACAACATAGCGGTAACGAACATTTGCTAAGTTACTTTTTGCGTTATATAAGTTTTGCGTGCTGATCAATACGTCAACGATAGTACGTGTACCAACTTCAAAGCCTGCTTCAGTTGCTTTAAGTGCACTTTCTGCAGAAACAACAGCTTGTTGTAAGGCTTTATACGTGGCAATGTCAGACACTACTTGGTTATATGATGTAATAACCGAGCGAGTTACTGCACGTAAACTTGCTTCTAAATCTTCACTTGCGGCAACATAAAAAGCGCGAGCTTGATCTGTTGCTGCAGTTGTAGCACCACCTGAGTAAATCGGTAGGCTAAAGTTAACGCCAATTTTAGCGCTATCTTCACGAGGTTGATGTGAGTTGCTATTTAGATCGGTTAGGCTGTCACCGTAAGAAGCACTTAATGTTAGCTTCGGATAGTGACCCGCTTTTGCTAAATCAATTTGATCTTTTGCAATATCAACCGTTACTTTAGAAACTTGCAGATTTAAGTTGTTGTCTTCAGCAATTTTGATGTACTCAGACGATTGTTTATTTGGCGCAACAGTTGAAAATGTATCTGTATTCAACATGTCTAGTTTTGCGTGGTATTTACCAGTAATTTCGCGAAGTTGCTCACGCGCTGTTTCAACACTGTTCTTAGCAACAATTTCTTGTGCAACAGAGTTATCATATTGAGCTTGTGCTTCGTGTACGTCAGTGATTGCTGTTAAACCTACCGCATAACGCTCTTTAGTTTGTTGCAATTGGCGCTCGATGGCACGCTTTTCTGCTTGAACAAACTCAAGGTTATCGATTGCACTTAGTACGTTGAAGTAACCCTCAGCTACACGAACGATTAGATCTTGGCGTGCAAAATCATACTGAGCGTCTGCTTGTAATGCTTGCTTATCAGCAATACCTAGCGAGTTCCAAGCGCCTAAATCAAATAGTGTTTGGTTTAGGCTAATACCACGGCTGAAAACATCAGGATCGTAATCATAACCAGCATAACCTGTAGTATCATTACCCTCATAAAGATCAGACTTGGTTGTTTCATAACCAAGGCTTAAGCCAATTTGTGGTAATAGTGCACTTAACGCGCGATCACTTTCATAAGCTTGCGCATCTGCTTGGGCTTTTGCTTTAAGTACGGTAGGATCGTTTGCTGTAGCAATCTCGTAAACTTGTAGTAAGTCTTCAGCATAACTAGCTGTTGCAGTCAGTGCGCTTGAAAACCCGATCAGCGCAGCGAGTAGAGTTTTTTTCATTGTTCGTTCAGTCCTTAGACAATTTTGTACTATCACCATGGTACTCTTTTTTAATGAATAACCAAAAAAAAATTACGTAAATCTGCATGTCCAAGTGTAACAGAATATAATTGGTCGTAATTTTTGCTTGCAGTGTAAAGGAAATAAAGGATGAAAATATCAGCAATCTCACAATTTAACCATGATGACATAGAGTTAAAGCCAATTGAGCGTGTTTATAATGGTTTCTTTAAAATTAATATCTATCGCTTTCATCATGCCTTGTTTGCGGGTGGTAAATCAGTAGAAATTAAACGTGAAATTTTAGAGCGCGGCCATGCTGTTGCTGTACTTCCTTATGACCCTAAAACTGACCAAGTTTTATTAATTGAACAAATTAGAATCGGGGCACTCGCATCAAAGCAGTCACCTTGGTTACTTGAGTGTATTGCAGGCATGGCTGATGGCAGTACTGATTATGAAGATGTTGCCAAACGTGAAGCATTCGAAGAAGCCGGTATTGAGCTTAACGAGCTGGAATTTATGATGTCGTATCTTTCAAGCCCCGGCGGCACCACTGAACGTTTGTATTTATATTTAGCGCGCACTGACTTAGCAGGGTATCAAGGCGGTATTTTTGGCCTTGATAATGAAGATGAAGATATCAAAACTCATGTAATGTCATATGATGAAGCTATGCTGCGCCTAGAACAGGGTGAAATAGATAATGCAGCGACAGTTATCTCATTACAGTGGTTAGCACTGAATAAGCAACGTATACTGTCTGATTGGAAAAACTCATAGGGGATTATTTTGTCGTACGTCAGTGCCCAGCAGCGTTATATTCAAAGCTTACCTAAGTACTTAACTTTGTGTGAGCATAATTACGTGCGTGCGCTAAAACTATTACCTAATGAGCGACGTATAGGTCAGGAACGTAAAGTGCAATTAGGGCACAGCACTTTTGCGGTTAAAGTTGACGATACAGCAAAATACACCACAGATATTTCTATCAGACAAGAAGCCGGTCATTTGCCTTCGGTTAAGCCTTTGTATTTAACTGTGCGCATGTATCATGATGCGAAAGTAGCCGAAATCGTGCATCATGATTTTCATCAGCGCATCAAGCCTTCCTATGCTTACCCTAATCCGAATATGCACCAAAAAGATGAAAAATATCAGCTTAACGCCTTTTTGTATGACTGGCTGGTGGCTTGTGTTGAAAACGGCCGAGCAGTTTTAAATTGGGATGTAAATAATGGCTTGGTTTAGTGACGCCTTCCATTTTGATAAAACAGCACTGAAAGTTGCCCACATCACTGATTGCCACTTATCAAAAGACATCCATGGTGAATACTTTAGCGTGAATACGGCAGCGTATTTTTCACGCTGTTTAGAAGCGATTGCTGAATTAGATGTGGATTGTGTGGTATTTGGTGGAGATTTAACACAAGATCACAGCAACGATTCTTATCAGCTTTTTGCTAAATTAATAGCAGACTCAGCGCTCAGTTGTCCGGTGTTTTGGCTGCCGGGTAATCATGATGAACTTGCTGAATATGAAAAGCTTATAAGCCCGCAAATTTTAAACAATAAACGCATTACCTTTTTAGGTGGGCAGTTGCTGTTAGCTAACTCAAAAGGCCCGACGCCAGCAGGCTGGGTAACACAAACGCATTTAGATGAGTTGAGCCAAGCGGTAGGTCAGGTTCAAAGTGTGGTGTTTTGTCATCATAACCCGCTGCCTATTCAAGCTTACCTAGATAAACATATGCTAGAAAATGGCCCGCAGTTTTTAAATACCTGCGTCAATACTGAGCAGTGTGTGGGTGTGTTCCATGGTCATGTGCATCATGAGTACACGCAAAATTACCGTAACCTTAGTGTGTATGCGACACCTGCCAGTTCAATACAATTTAGCAAACACACGATGGCGTGGCAGCAAGAGGATTTAGGCCCCGCATTTCGAATCATCGACTTAATAATTGATGAGCAACAAAACTTACTGTTAAGCACGAATGTAGTATGGCTAAACGAGTAATTTATATTCATGGCTTTAATAGCTCTGAGCAATCTTACAAAGCTGTTCGTTTTGGTGAGCACATGGCGCAATTTGATGTCGATTATCAGGTGCCGCGATTAACTCATGAGCCATTACATGCAATTTTACAATTAGAACTACTGCTAAATGATGATACTGTATTACTAGGTAGTTCATTAGGTGGTTTTTATGCGACCTATTTGTCGCAACGTTATTCAATACCCGCGGTAGTCATTAACCCTGCGGTTCGCCCATTTGAGTTACTCAGTAACTATTTAGGGGAAAATTATAACCCGTATCAAGATAGTCATTATGAACTTGGTACTCGTCACATGGATGCATTGCGCAGTTTATATTTGCCGCAATTAGACACCCCTTCATTGATTTATTTGCTACAGCAAACGGGCGATGAAGTACTGCCGTTTCAGCAGGCGGTTAAATATTATTCTCAGTGTAAGCAACACGTTGAATTTGGAGGCGATCATAGTTTTATCGGCTTCGAACAAACCTTTGCAAGTATTGTAGATTTTCTTAAAATCACGTAAAACATAGCTAAGCGCATAAAAGATATAAAAACTATGAGTCAGCAAAATTATAACGCCGAAGCAATTGAAGTCTTAAACGGATTAGAGCCCGTAAAACGCCGCCCAGGTATGTATACCGACACGGTTCGACCTAATCATTTAGGTCAAGAAGTTATCGATAACAGTGTCGATGAAGCAATGGCAGGCCATGCCACTAAAATAGATGTCATCCTTCATGAAGATAACTCTCTTGAGGTTATCGATGATGGCCGTGGTATGCCGATTGATATTCACCCTGAAGAAGGTATCCCGGGTGTGGAACTTATTTTTACCAAGCTGCACGCCGGTGGTAAGTTCTCTAATAAAAACTATCAGTTCTCAGGTGGTTTACACGGGGTAGGTATTTCGGTTGTAAATGCGCTATCGACTCGTGTTGAAGTGACTGTGCGCCGTGATGCGAAGCAATTTCGTATGGCTTTTGAAAACGGTGACAAGGTTGAAGATCTAAACGTCATTGGTACTGTGGGTAAACGTAACACAGGGACAACTGTGCGTTTTTGGCCTGATGCGAGCTATTTTGACTCAGCTAACTTTTCAATTACTAAGCTTAATCACTTATTAAAAGCCAAAGCGGTATTGTGCCCAGGCTTGCGCATTAAGTTTACTAACAAGCAAACCAAAGAAAGCCAAGAGTGGTATTACGAAACAGGCTTAAAAGATTACCTAGTTGAAGCAGTCAAAGGCTTTGAAGTATTACCAAAAGAGCCGTTTATTGGTGACTTTTCAAGTTCAACCGAAGGCGCTGACTGGGCGGTTGTTTGGCTACCTGAAGGCGGTGAATCAATCGCTGAAAGTTATGTTAACTTAATTCCTACTGCACAAGGCGGTACACACGTTAATGGTTTACGCCAAGGCTTGCTTGAAGCAATGCGTGAATTTTGTGAATTTAGAAACCTATTACCACGTGGTGTAAAGCTAACACCAGATGATATTTGGGAGCGTTGTAGCTACGTATTGTCGGTTAAAATGCAAGACCCACAGTTTGCTGGCCAAACAAAAGAAAAGCTGTCTTCTCGCTCATGCGCTGCGTTTGTATCAGGTGTGGTAAAAGACTCATTTAGTTTATGGTTAAACGAGCATACAGAAACGGCAGAATTATTAGCTGAGTTATGTATCTCAAATGCACAGCGCCGTTTACGTGCTGCTAAAAAAGTCGTGCGTAAGCGTGTTACCTCAGGCCCTGCATTACCGGGTAAATTAACGGATTGCAGTGCCCAAGATAATGACCGTACTGAACTGTTTTTAGTAGAGGGTGATTCAGCGGGAGGCTCAGCAAAACAAGCGCGCGACCGTGAATTCCAAGCAATCATGCCGCTGCGCGGTAAGATTTTAAATACCTGGGAAGTTGAATCTGGGCAGATTTTAGCATCGCAAGAGGTGCATGATATTTCTGTCGCTCTGGGTATTGACCCTGATTCAAGTGATTTATCTGGTCTGCGTTATAACAAGATTTGTATCTTGGCCGATGCTGACTCAGATGGATTACACATTGCTACCTTGCTTTGTGCGCTGTTTGTTCGTCACTTTCCATCGCTTATCAAACAAGGCCATGTGTATGTAGCTATGCCGCCGCTATTTCGTATCGACATTGGTAAAGAGGTTTACTACGCCCTTGATGAAGACGAAAAGAACGGTATTTTAGCGCGCATTGAAGCTGAGAAAAAACGCGGTAAGGTTAATGTTCAACGCTTCAAAGGGTTAGGTGAAATGAACCCGTTACAATTACGCGAAACCACGATGGATCCTAATACGCGTCGTTTAGTGCAACTAACCTTAGATGAAGAAGAGCAAACCATGGAAATGATGGATATGCTTCTTGCAAAGAAACGTTCGTCAGACCGTCGTCAGTGGTTAGAAGATCACGGTAACCGCGCAGAAGTTTAGTTAAAGGTGTAGCAACTTAGTTGCTAGCAACGAATTAAAGGGCAAGAAAAAATGAAAAAACTACTGACCTCATTATTGTCGCTGAGCTTGTTATCAGCGCCTGCAATGGCAAAAGATATTCTTGATAAGTTAACAGTTGCTGATGGGTTTTCTATTAGCCTGTTTGCTGATGATGTAGAAAATGCACGTCAAATTGCGGTATCAAAAAGAGGTATTGTTTACGCAGGCTCACGTAAAGCAGGCAATGTTTATGCGTTGATTGACCATAACAGTGATGGTGTGGCTGACAGAAAAATGGTTATTGCCACAGGTCTTGAAATGCCATCAGGTTTAGCGATTAAAGATGGTGATCTATATGTGGCTGAAGTGTCACGTATCATCCGTTTTAAAGACGTTGATAAAAATTTAAAAGATCCTAAATACGACGTGGTATACGATAAGTTTCCAACTGATCGTCACCATGGCTGGAAATTTATTAGTTTTGCGCCAACTGGTGAGTTAATTGTGCCAGTGGGTGTACCATGTAACATTTGTGCTGAAGACGAAAAATATGGTCGTATTTTCTCGTTAGATGTTGACACAAAAGAAATTAAAACAATTGCCAAAGGCGTTCGTAATTCAGTTGGTTTTGATTATCACCCTACAACGAATGCATTTTGGTTTAGTGATAACGGCCGTGACATGATGGGCGATGACATGCCACCTTGTGAAATTAACCGTGTTGGTGAAGGTGAAGAGGGTGCGCATTATGGTTTCCCTTATGTTCACGCTGGGGCGATTTTAGATCCTGAGTTTGGTAAAGGTAAAAGTATTGCTGACTACAAATCGCCAGCCCTTGCACTTGGTGCTCATGTTGCTCCTTTAGGTATTCATTTTTATAACGGTAAGCAGTTTCCTGCTAAATTCAAAGAGCAGCTTTTTGTTGCTGAGCATGGTTCATGGAACCGCAGTAAAAAGTCAGGCTACAAAGTGATGCTAGCGAATGTTGAACAAGGTCGTATTACTAAGTACACCCCGTTCATCACAGGCTTTATGCAAAACGAAGAAACATTTGGTCGCCCAGTTGCATTTGCAGAGCTTGCAGATGGCAGCTTATTGATCTCAGACGACTTTGCTAATGTGATCTATCGCGTTAGTGCTAAGAAAAAATAGGTAAGCGTTAATGAGTGATACAGATACCTTGCTGATGCAAGGCATAGAACAACAAACAATGGGGCGCTTTACTGAAGACGCCTACTTAAACTACTCAATGTACGTCATTATGGACCGTGCCTTACCTCATGTAGGTGACGGTCTTAAGCCTGTACAGCGTCGTATCATCTATGCAATGAGCGAACTGGGGTTATCGGCGCAAGCAAAATATAAAAAATCAGCCCGTACCGTGGGTGATGTACTGGGTAAATATCACCCTCATGGTGATAGTGCTTGTTACGAAGCCATGGTGTTAATGGCGCAGCCGTTTTCTTACCGCTACCCGCTGGTGGACGGTCAAGGTAACTGGGGTGCTGCCGATGATCCTAAGTCATTTGCTGCAATGCGTTACACCGAAGCGCGTTTATCTAAGTTCTCAGAAGTTTTACTAAAAGAGCTGGGTCAAGGCACTGTCGATTGGACCGCAAACTTTGACGGCACACTTGATGAGCCAATGGTGTTACCTGCGCGTTTACCGCACATCTTACTCAATGGTGTAACGGGTATTGCTGTAGGTATGGCAACCGATATTCCACCACATAATGTGCGTGAAGTTGCCAGTGCCTGTTGTTTATTACTTGATAAGCCAAAAACTGAAATCGAAGAGTTGCTTGAGTTAGTGCATGCGCCTGACTACCCAACAGAAGCTGAGATTATCACACCGAAAGACGATATTCGTAAGATTTATCAAACTGGACGTGGTTCTATCAAGATGCGTGCAATTTACACTGAAGAGCAAGGTGACATCGTGATCACCGCGCTGCCTCATCAGTGTTCAGGTGCAAAAGTACTTGAGCAAATTGCAGCGCAGATGAATGCTAAAAAGTTGCCGATGGTTGCTGATTTACGTGACGAATCTGATCACGAAAACCCAACCCGCATCGTGATTGTACCGCGTTCAAACCGCATCAAGGCTGAGCCATTAATGGCGCACCTATTTGCAACCACAGATTTAGAAAAGAACTACCGCGTAAACTTAAACATGCTTGGTCTTGATGGTCGTCCGCAAGTGAAAGATTTACGTAGTATCTTAACTGAGTGGTTAACGTTCCGCCGTGAAACGGTTCGCCGTCGCTTACAGCACCGTTTAGATAAGGTATTAGCACGCTTACATATTTTAGAAGGTTTATTAACGGCCTTTTTAAACATTGATGAAGTTATCGAAATTATCCGTACTGAAGATAAACCAAAGCCTGTTTTAATGGAGCGTTTTGGTTTAACAGATATTCAAGCGGAAGCGATTTTAGAGTTAAAACTACGTCATTTAGCAAAACTTGAAGAGTTCAAGATTAAAGGTGAGCAAGATGAGCTTGCCCTTGAGCGTGACAAGTTAGAGCAAACGCTTGGTTCAGAGCGTCGTATGTCGACGTTGATGAAAAAAGAAATCCAAGAAGCGGCTGAAATGTATGGTGATGATCGTCGCTCACCAGTTGTTGAACGTTTAGAAGCAAAAGCGCTAAGTGAAAAAGACCTTATCCCTTCAGAATCAGTGACCGTTGTGTTATCCGAAAAAGGTTGGGCACGTGTTGGTAAAGGCCATGATTTAGATGTTGAAGGGCTGAGTTATAAGTCAGGCGACAGCTATAAAGCCTCAGCGCGAGGTAAGAGTAACCAGCCTGCAGTGTTCTTAGATTCAAGTGGTCGCGCTTTTGCTACTGATGCACATAGTTTACCTTCAGCTCGAAGCCAAGGCGAACCAATGACAGGGCGCTTTAACTTAAGCTCTGGCGCCAACTTTGAGCATGTGGTGATGGCAGAAGACAACCAAGTGTTGTTAATGGCTTCCGATGCAGGCTATGGCTTTATAAGTGACTTTAAAGATCTGGTGAGTAAGAACAAAAACGGTAAAGCGCTGGTCAGTGTTCCTAAAGGCGGTGAATTACTCGCGCCAATTAGAGTAACTGACGTAGCAACAGATTACTGTATGGCAATTTCTAACGAAGGCCGCATGTTGTTATTCCCACTGCGAGATTTACCTAAGCTTAGTAAAGGTAAAGGAAATAAGATTATTTCTATCCCAAGTGCGAAAGTGCAAGCCCGTGAAGAGTTTGTAAAAGTGCTGGCTGTGGTGCCTGCGGGCAGTAGCGTAACCCTGCATGCAGGTAAACGAAAACTGACACTGAAACCGGCTGATCTTGAGCACTACCATGGTGAACGCGGTAGACGAGGTAATAAGTTACCACGTGGTCTGCAGCGAGTTGATGAAGCTGTAGTCGAAGTGACTCAAACTGATGATAGTGATGAGTCGCCAAGCGAAGTAACAGAGTAAAAACCAGAGGCCTGCAATTGCAGGCCTTTTTATTGTTAAAACGTTATGAAATTTTAAGCGTACACATGTGCGCTTAAAGCTATGGAAATGGTATTTTTCACGTTATAATGCGCGCTGATTAGTACGAGGAGAATTCGTTTGTTAGCTATTTTTCGCATAATTTTCATGGCGTTATTTATTGTTTTAAGCTGTGTTTTCGGGCTGCTTTTATGCATTGTGAAGCCGTTTCATACTAATAACGTGCATATTATTGCGGGTTGGTTTTGCAAAGTAGCTAAAATTTTAGGTGTCAAACTAGAGCTTAAATATCACGAGACTCCAAAAAATATTGGCCCTGCTGTCTATGTAGCAAATCATCAAAATAACTATGACCTATTCACTTTACCTGCCATGGTGCCAGAGAACTGTGTAAGCCTTGGTAAAAAAAGCCTCAAATGGATCCCGTTTTTTGGTCAGCTATATTGGTTATCGGGCAATATCTTAATTGACCGTGCTAACCGCTCAAAAGCGGCGGGCACAATTTCTAAATCAGCTGAGAAAATAAAACAAAAAGGCTTGTCGGTGTGGATGTTTCCTGAGGGCACGCGAAGCTATGGTCGCGGTTTATTACCCTTTAAAACCGGGGCATTTCACACAGCAATGAGTGCTGATGTGCCAGTTGTACCAGTTTGTATGAGTACAACGCACAAAACTATTAAGCTAAATCGCTGGGATAATGGTACAATTTACCTCGAAATGTTAGCGCCGATTTATCTTGATAAAGACGTATCTGCTCGTGACCATGCTTCACATGTTCATCAGATTATGGCCGCTAAAATAACTGAATTAGATGCTCAAGTGAGAAACAAATAATGGAAAATTGGCGCGAAATTACTGAAGACATCGTTACTTCATTGCTTGAAGATGGCTCAGATCCTGAAGTACTTTATGAAGTGGAACATCACTTTGTTAGCGAAAATTTTGAAAAATTAGAGCAAGCAGCTTTAGCCGCTTTTAAACTAGGTTACGATGTTGAAGAACCAGCTGAACTTGAGCTAGAAGACGGCGAGAAAGTATGGAGCTTTGACGTGGTTGTTGAGTGTGAACTTGATGTAGAAGCCATTATGGAAGACGTAGACAAGTTAGAAGCGCTTGCTCAGCAAACAGACGTTGAATACGACGGCTGGGGCACTTACTTTCAGGAATAAACAGCTAGAGAGCTGTCAGCTATCTGCCGTCAGCTCTTAGACTGAACTACCACAATCTAGCGAGTTGCTTGACTCGTTAGTTTACCCTCTGACTAATACCTATTTCGTATTCGTTATTCAATCTATAGACATTTGTAATCAATTAGCGATAATAAAAAACTCGATGTTTATATGCGCTAAGCTTACCTATGCTTATTACTTTACCCATTGCCGAACTTGTTCCAGGGATGTTTGTTGACAGTGTCAGTAAGCAACAAGAGCATGTAAATAGTATTAAGATCAAAACACGTGGTTTAGTGCGTGATAAAACAATTATTCAGCGCCTGATCTCTGAGGGGGTTGAAGAGCTACTCATCGACTTTACACAAAGCGATGTTGCACTCCCTAAAAAATACCAACCAAAGCCTGAACCGGCTAAACCGAAGGTTGAACAAAAACCTGCTGCTAATGAAGAGCCGCAAGGGATCACGGTTCAACAAGAGTTTCTAAAAGCTAGTGTTCACTATGAGCAGCATAGTCGTAAGCTACAAAGTTTATATTCCGATATTACAGCTGGACTAAAAATGAATATGGCAGTGCTTGACGACATTGCTGTTGATATAGTCGGCTCCGTTTTTCGAAATCACAATGCATTAACTATTTTAACTCGTCTCAAAGATAAACATATTTATAACTGGCGTCACATGATCAACACTGCGATTTTGGTGAGTGTGTTTGCTAAGTATTTAGGCTATAAAGAAAAGACGATCAAAGAACTGGCGATGGGAGCTTTGCTGCATGATATTGGCCAAGCTAAAATGCCGCAAGGTGTTTTATCTAAGCCAAGCGCATTAAATGATAACGAAATGCAAGTCGTTAAAAAACATGTGGCGCAGAGTTTAGGTTTAGTGAAAGGCGAGAAGGGCATTACTCCACTAATGCTTGATATGATAGTAAATCATCATGAACGTTTAGATGGTACAGGTTATCCACGCGGTATTACTGCTGAAAAGCTTAGCCGCCCCGCAAGAATGATGGCAATTGTTGATGTTTATGATGCTATGACGGCAGATAGGCCTCATCAAATGGGAGAAGAACCTATTTCGGCTTTGCGTTATTTACTTGCGAACAAACAAATGTTTGATTCTGAATTAGTGCAGCGCTTTATTAAATGTCTAGGTGTACACCCTGTCGGTACTATTGTTAAGTTAAATAATGATCGTTTAGCGTTAGTAATGGAAGGGAATCACGAGAATCCAATCAAACCAAAAGTGAAAGTATTTTATAATGCTAAACATAAGCACCACGTGACGGCGAAAGATGTCGATTTGAACGTGGAAAAAGAACTAAAAATTATTGCCAGTATTAAACCCTTAGATTATCAGCTTAATTTGGCTCGTTTGTTAAAAGAGCATCTGCTTGTTTAGACTTAACACAGCGTTTTTTGGCGCTGCGTTTAGCTGAAATAAATGCCCCACTAAAACAACTTATCATTAAAACTAACCACAATAGCGTCCCTTTTTCGACATGTAAGGCTACGCAACACAATAAAAGAGACAAAACTGAGCTAAACATAGCGCCTAACCAATAGTGATTGACTGGGTTGTCGCAATCACCTGCTTTAGTACATGCACAATAATTTGCTTTACAAAAATAATGAACGCTCACACCGCATAACATTAGTGCCACAATAATAAAGGCGATTTCCATACTCAAACTCAACTGAGAAACTTTTATTTTTAGTCTAAAGCTACAAAGGCGATAAGTCAATGCAAATGATAATTAATATCGTTTGTTTGGTTTGTAATCAGAGATCTGATGAGTTTTAATAAGTTGTTATCTTGTTGTTAAAATGCGGGTTTTTTACCTATTTCTAACGAAAAATTACAGTTTTTTGATCTTAATTAAGGTAATGTTCGAAAGTTTATAATCATTAGAATAAAACATCTAATGCCAACATACAGCGCTAATCTTTTATGCTTAACTAATAGGTTGCCCTCATTGTTGGATTAGTTTTCGCACAAGTTTGCAAGAGGACACAGATTTATGAAGTTCACAAAAACACTAATTGCAGCATCACTTGCTGTTGTTTCTGCTGACAGCTTTGCTGCAGCTTTCCAATTAGCAGAGCAAAACGTTTCAGGTTTAGGCCGTGCATACGCTGGTGAAGCAGCCGTTGCTGACGATGCCTCAGTTGTTGCTCGTAACCCTGCACTTATGTCTTTATTTAAAGATAAGCAAATCTCAGTGGCAGGTATTGCTGTAATTCCAGATGTTAGCTTAGAAGGTGAAAGTGCTGCATACGGCTTAGATGAAAGCTCTATCGATGACGATAGCATCGCGCCATCAGCATTTATTCCTGCTGGTTACTTCACTATGCCATTAAACGACAAAGTATCTTTAGGCTTTGGTGCTTTTTCAAACTTTGGTCTTTCAACTGAATTTAAAGACGATTACGCAGCAGGTTCTATCGCAGGCGAAACTGAAATCGTGACTGTTAACATGAATGCAAGTGCTTCATACAAAATCAACGAACAGTTCAGCCTAGGCCTTGGTTTAAACTATGTTTATGCTGATGCGAAAGTGGTGCGTAATGCAGGTGCAAACCCATTAGGTTTACCAGCGAGCACGCAAATCGCTCACCTTGAAGGTGACGACTACGGCTTTGGTTGGAACATTGGTGCTATGTATCAGTTAGACGAAAACAACCGTTTTGGTTTTAACTACCGCAGCGAAACAGATATCGACTTTGAAGGTGAGTACTCAAACCAGCTACCAGCTGCTGTTGGCGGTTTAGCGGGTACTAAAGTTCCGGGTGAGTTAAAATTAACCTTACCAGCCATTGCTGAGTTCTCTGGTTCACACCAAATCGATAAGAAGCTTGGCGTGCACTACAGCATTTTATGGACTGGCTGGGATAGCTTCCAAAAATTAGAAGCTTATACGCCTAGTCAAGAAGCACCTGTATTCTCTAAAGAAGAGAACTTCTCTGATTCAATGCGTTACTCTATCGGTACTGACTACCAGTACAGCGACGCTCTTTTACTTCGTGCAGGTATTGCATACGATGAGTCGCCAGCAGACCAATCTCACCTTTCAATCTCTATCCCTGATACAGATCGTTTCTGGTTCTCATTTGGTGGTAACTACGCATTCAGCGAAAACTCAAATATTGACCTAGGTGTAAGTATTCTTCGTGGTAAAACACAAAACTTCTCTGAAAAAGACAGCCTAGCTGCATCAGTTGGCCAAGATGTTTCATGGGACTATGAATCAAAAGGTCACGCAGTTCTAGTTGGTGCTCAGTACAACTACAAATTTTAATTGTGACGCGACGTAAAGTCGCTGCTACAGAGCATTAAAAAGCCGCGCTATAACAATGTTATAGCGCGGCTTTTTTGTAAGCGCGAATAAATCGCGCTTGATATATGCTGTTATAGACTTTCGATTTTCGCTTTTTGCGCTAATAGTTTGTCTTTCGCATCGGTAAATTCAGCCAGTTTAGCATGCTCTTTAGCAAGCACAGCTTCTGGCGCATTATTTACGAACTTCTCGTTAGCTAACTTGTTTTGAACCTGTGCTAAGCCTTTTTCTGCTTTCTCAAGCTGCTTCGCGATACGGGCTAATTCAGCTTCAACATCGATTAGGCCAGCCATTGGGATCATGATCTCAAGGTTACCAACATACGATGTTGCACACGCTGGTGCATCGTCTTTGTTATCAAGAAGGGTGAACTCTTCAAGCTTAGCAAGCGACGCTAAGAATGCTTCGTTATCCGTTAAGCGGCGCTTGTCTTCGTCAGACGCATTAGCAAGCAATACAGATAATGGTTTGCTTGGGCTGATATCCATTTCACCACGAATGTTACGAATAGCAAGAATGAATTGTTTAACCCATTCTAGGTCGTCCATCGCTTGGCTATCAACATTAGCTTCATTGTATACAGGGAAACCTTGAACCATGATGCTAGTGCCCGCAGTTTCGATACCTGCAAGTGGTGCAACACGTTGCCAAATCGTTTCTGTGATGTATGGCATTAACGGGTGCATTAAGCGAAGTAGGCTTTCTAATACCGTGATTAGGGTATGACGAGTACCACGTTGCTGTGCTTCGTTACCTTTAAACAATACTGGTTTAGTCAGTTCTAGGTACCAGTCACAGAATTGGTTCCAAGTGAACTCATAAATGGTGTTTGCTGCTAGGTCAAAACGATAGTTTTCTAGATGCTCAGTATAGGTTTTAACCGTTGCTTCAAATTGACCTAAAATCCAACGATCAGCAAGTGAGTACTGTTTCTCAGCATCTGTAGCGAAACCACAGTCTTGCTCTTCAGTGTTCATTAATACGTAACGGCTCGCATTCCATAGTTTGTTACAGAAGTTACGGTAACCTTCAAGGCGGTTCATATCCCAGTTGATGTCACGGCCCGTTGAAGCCATTGCCGCAAGGGTGAAACGCAGTGCGTCTGTACCGTGTGCTTCGATACCGTTTTCGAATGTTTTACGAGTGTTTTTCTCAATCTTCTTCGCTAGTTGTGGCTGCATCATGTTACCAGTGCGCTTTTCAACTAGGCTTTCAAGGTCGATACCGTCAATCATGTCGATAGGATCAAGTACGTTACCTTTCGACTTAGACATCTTATCGCCGTTTTCATCACGGATAAGGCCTGTTACGTAAACGGTTTTAAATGGTACTTGTGGCTTGCCGTCTTCATCTTTGATGAAGTGCATGGTCATCATGATCATACGCGCAACCCAGAAGAAAATAATATCGAAACCTGTTACCAATACGTCAGACGGGTGGAACGTTTTTAAATCATCAGTGTTTGCAGGCCAGCCTTGCGTTGAGAAAGTCCAAAGCGCAGATGAGAACCAGGTATCTAAAACGTCTTCGTCTTGCTTAAGTGCAACATCATCAGCAAGGTTGTTGTCGCGGCGTACTTCAGCTTCGTCACGACCAACGTATACGTTGCCTTCGTTGTCGTACCAAGCAGGGATGCGGTGACCCCACCAAAGCTGACGTGAAATACACCAATCTTGTACGTCGTTCATCCACGAGAAGTACATGTTCTCGTATTGTTGAGGTACGAACTTAATGTCGCCATTTTTAACAGCTTCTTTTGCAGGCTCTGCAAGAGGTGCTACGCGCACGTACCACTGATCAGTAAGAAGAGGCTCAATCACTACGCCAGAACGGTCACCGTAAGGTACAGTTAAGCTGTGATCTTCGATTTTTTCAAGTAGGCCAAGTTCTTCAAATTCGCTCACAATCGCTTTACGTGCATCAAAGCGGTCAAGGCCATGTAGGCGCTCAGGAATTGGCGCATCTAATTCAAGCTCTTTACCGTCGAATGTGTAGCTTTCGCCTTCGCTTAATACCGCTGCATCTTTATTGAAGATGTTGATCATTGGTAGTTGGTGACGTTTACCTACTTCGTTATCGTTAAAGTCGTGGGCAGGCGTGATTTTCACACAACCTGTGCCTTTTTCCATGTCTGCATGTTCATCGGCAACAATTGGAATACGGCGGTTTACGATAGGCAGTAAAATGTCTTTACCGATCAGATCTTGGTAGCGCTCATCATCAGGGTTAACAGCAACACCTGTATCACCTAGCATTGTTTCAGGACGTGTTGTCGCAACAATGATGTAGTCTTTACCATCTTTGGTTTTTACGCCATCAGCAAGAGGGTAACGTAGGTTCCACATGTGACCTTGTTTGTCTTTGTTTTCAACTTCAAGATCAGAAATAGCCGTGTGAAGTTTAGGATCCCAGTTAACTAGGCGCTTACCACGGTAGATTAAATCTTCTTTGTGAAGACGTACGAATACTTCTTTAACCGCTTCAGAAAGGCCTTCATCCATAGTAAAACGCTCACGGTCCCAATCTACAGACGCGCCTAAACGACGTAATTGTTTAGTGATCGTGCCGCCAGAGTGGTTTTTCCACTCCCAGATTTTATCGATGAATGCTTCACGGCCTAGGTCGTGACGTGTTTTACCTTCTTCAGCAGCAAGCTTACGCTCAACAAGCATTTGTGTTGCGATACCCGCGTGGTCAGTACCAAC
Organism: Pseudoalteromonas sp. MB47; assembly: GCF_011319765.1. Lineage (NCBI taxonomy): Bacteria > Pseudomonadati > Pseudomonadota > Gammaproteobacteria > Alteromonadales > Pseudoalteromonadaceae > Pseudoalteromonas > Pseudoalteromonas sp. MB47. Next base: position 242,635 of record NZ_VFBD01000006.1, read on the forward strand.
TTGCCATAATGTGTTGTTGCCTTGCATACGCTTTAAACGCGTTAGCGTATCCATGATGGTATCTTGGAACGCGTGGCCCATGTGTAAGCTACCCGTGACGTTTGGTGGCGGGATCATAATTGAGTATGCGTCACCTTGGCCAGACGGTTTAAAGTAGCCATTTTCTTCCCAGCCTTGGTATAAAGACTGTTCAATATCTTGCGGATTATAGGTTTTATCCATTACACAGAACCTTAAATAAATGCTTAAATGTCAATTTCTTGCGTTGCAATATGGGCGCCCAGTTGGCGAAGCTTTTTAAACCGCTCACGGGCGGCTTGCTTAGCATTTGGCTCAACGGGTACGAAATCATAAACCTGCTGAAAACGGCGAATAAAATCCGGTAGGTGCTCAGCTAAGTTGATTAATATTTTTCTGTTGCCGACAGGTGGAGTCATACCAATTTCAACCGGAGCGCCACCTTTAGGGCCTTCACCTTGTAAGTTGTGTGGTACAAAACTATCTGGTTCAAATGACCAAATGATGTCGTCGATTGTGTGGGCCGTGTCGGTGTTATCAGCGTAAATAAATACGCGATGACCTAGACGATACTGATCCGCAGCAATTTTAGCTGCCAGATCGAAAACAGCGCCAGCCGCTTGGTGGGCACTATCATCTTGTTTTAGAACGTAAAATTGTGCGTTCATATTCATAGTGACTTTCGTCCCCACAGATACACAGATCAAAGCAGGGATTTTGACATAGAACGCGAATTGCTTCAATTAATAAGGCGCCATTTGGCGCCTTATTTAGGGTTAGTTTTAAGCTTGCGGTAAGGCTTAATCGTGACTTGCTTCGCTCACGCCTGCGCGGTTTAGCAAATACTGAGTCAACATAGGTACCGGACGACCGGTTGCGCCTTTGTTTTTACCGCCGCTGCGCCATGCTGTACCTGCAATATCTAAATGCGCCCAGTTATATTTTTTGGTGAATTTAGATAAGAAGCATGCCGCTGTAATCGTACCTGCTGCACGACCACCTAAGTTGGTGAAATCAGCGAATGGGCTTTCAAGTTGCTCTTGATAGTCATCCCATAAAGGTAATTGCCATGCGCGGTCGCCACTTTGCTCAGATGCTTTTAGTAGGTCATGGGCCAGTGGGTTGTGGTTTGATAGTAAACCTGTGGCATGCGAACCTAGCGCGATAATACACGCACCTGTCAGTGTTGCTACATCGACAACGGTATCAGGTTCAAAACGCTCAACATAAGTGAGTGCATCACACAGTACTAAACGGCCTTCAGCATCTGTGTTTAACACTTCAACTGTTTGACCCGACATGGTTGTTAAGATATCACCTGGGCGATAAGCGTTTGAGCCAGGCATGTTTTCACAACCCGCTAAAACACCGACAACGTTAATTGGTAATTGCATTTGCACAAGTGCGCGCATAGTACCAATAACACCTGCGGCGCCACCCATGTCGTATTTCATTTCATCCATGGCTTCGCCTGGCTTGATTGAAATACCGCCAGAGTCGAAAGTTAAGCCTTTACCGACTAACACGATTGGCGCTTGGTCTTTGTCGCCACCTTGATAGTTGATGACCGACATAACCGATTCATTAGCACTACCACGGCCAACCGCTAGGTATGAATTCATGCCCAGCTCTGCCATTTTTTCTTCACCAATAATATCAACAGTCACATTATCGAAGTTATCAGCGATTTCTTGTGCTTGCTCACCTAAATAAGCTGGGTTACAGATATTTGGCGGCATATTGGCAACGTCTTTACATAACTTGCTACCTGCAGCAATGGCTAAGCCATGCTCAATTGCACTTTCGCCAATGGTTAACTCACGACGCGTTGGTACGTTGAAAACAATTTTACGTAAAGGACGACGAGGGTCGCTTTTTTTGCTCTTCAGTTGATTGAAGGTGTATAAGCAGTCCTGAGTTGTTTCAACTGCTTGGCGTACTTTCCAGTAAGTGTCACGACTCTTAACATGTTGCTCAGTTAAAAAGCATACCGCTTCCATTGAACCTGTTTCGTTAAGTGTGTTTATCGTTTTTGAGATAATTTGTTTGTATTGTTTGTCATCAAGCTCGCGCTCTTTGCCGCAACCTACCAACAATACTCGTTCGCTTAGTACATTAGGTACATGATGCAATAGTAATACTTGGCCAGGCTTACCTTCAAGATCGCCGCGGCGCAATAAGTTTGAGATATAACCGTCACTGATTTTATCTAATTGTTCACCAATGGGGGATAAACGACGTGGCTCATAAACGCCTACTACAATACATGCGCTACGTTGCTTTTCTGGACTACCACTTTTTACGCTAAATTCCATTGTTGCTCCTGATATTGAGTCGTATAACCTTAATTTATAAGGGTAAGAATTTATTTTTCGAGTCTTTTCTTACATTTTTTAGTTTAGTAGCACTAATCTTAGTACATAAACCATGACTCTATTTATGTGTTTTTGAACTTTATCTTAATGTGAATATCAATATCACATAATAGATGTCATCTGTACCATTAATGCAAGATTATATGCGCTTGCTAGGTATGATATTTGACACTGATGACATATAATAAAGTGAGTAAAATAACTAGTTTACTCAAAAATCCTTACTATTCCAGTGAAACTCGATGTTTAACAGGGGCGAGCATTGCTAATTTTTCGTTATTTGACCACTGAAGTCTTCAAGTCGCAGGTCGCCGTATTTTTAACTTTGATGACTATTTTTGTGTCTCAAAAGTTTGTTGTTATTTTAGGAGACGCCTCTGAAGGGGGTCTTCCAGCTAAACTTGTGCTTTCGATGATTGCGCTAAAGCTTCCTCAACTTGCTTCACTTATCCTGCCTTTGAGTATCTTCTTGGGTATTATTTTGGCGTACAGTCGCATTTATGCTGACAGCGAAATGACAGTTTTCAGAGCCTGCGGTGTCAGTGAGTGGTACGTAGTTCGGGTAACGCTTATCTCAAGTACTGCCATGGCTATTTTAGCTGGTGCCCTAACTCTTTATGTCGCACCATGGGCCAGTGAGCAAGAATATCAATTAAAAGAACAAGCAAAAGCCGATGCTGGCTTATCGGCATTACGTGCTGGGCGTTTCCAGCAAACAGGTAACGAAAAAGCGGTCGTTTTTATTCACAACATTGAAAACAGTGGTAAAGAGCTACACAAGGTATTTGTTGCGCAGTTACCTGATCGTGAAAAAGGTGACTTAGCCCGTTTAGTGTATGCAGAGCGTGGTGTGGTGATTGAACAAGATAACGGTGAACAGCAACTTGTTCTTAATGATGGTAAGCGTTACGAAACAGACGGCGAGTCTGCTGCTTTGAACTTAACTGAGTTCGATGGTTACAGTGTACAAATTCAAGATCAAGAAATAGAGCACCAGCGCCGTAAGTTAGAAGCAATTCCAACCCTTGATTTATTGAAAATGAAAACCTCTGAAGCCATTGCACAGTGGCAGTGGCGTTTAGCTATTCCACTTTCAATTCCATTATTAACTTTACTCGCGGTGCCTCTGAGTGTGGTGAATCCGCGCCAAGGTAAATTCGCTAAATTAGTGCCCGCAATTAGCTTGTATTTAGGGTATTTCATTTTGTTGAATGCCGCTAAGTTTGCTGTTGAAGATGGAAAAATACCGCCTTCAATTGGCTTATGGTGGATCCATTTATCAGCCTTGTTTATTGGTGGTTTCTTGATTATTAAAGGTCGTCCGCTCGGCGCATGGTTAAAGGCAGTTGTGACTAAGCGGGAGTTAAGCGCATGATGAAAACACTCGACTGGTATTTAGGTCGCAGCATAATTCAAACAACCGGTTTTGCTTTAATGGTGCTGGTAGGTATCAGTACCCTCATTAAGTTTATTGAGCAGTTAAAATCAGTTGGCCGTGGTAGCTACGATATTGCAACAGCGTTGATTTACACCCTGTATAGCATGCCAGGTGATTTAGTTATCTTCTTCCCAATGGCAGCATTGATTGGTGGCTTAACAGGTCTAGGCGCATTGGCATCAAATAGTGAGTTGGTTGTTATGCAAGCGGCGGGTATGTCACGTTTGCAAATTATTGTATCAGTCATGAAAACCGCGATGTTTATGGCTATTTGTATGATGGCGCTAGGTGAATGGGGCGCCCCAGAAGCACAGCTCAAAGCAAAAGAAATACGTAACCAAGCGATTTATGGTGGTGATGTATTTAATGCTAAGCAAGGTGTGTGGGCGAAAGATGGTAGTAACTTTATTAATATTGAAGATGTCGATCAGCAAGGTACTTTACGTGGCGTGCATATGTATCACTTTGATAAATCGTTGCAACTTACGCAAATTACCAAGGCAGAAGAAGCATTAAATCGTAAAGATGGCTGGTTACTTCGTGATGTAAATAAAGTCATGATCACGCCAGAGCAGATCACGACTGAGCAGTACAAAGAAGAGTTCTACGACTCGCAACTGACTGCTGAAAAATTAGGCGTCGTATCAGTTAAGCCCGAATCGTTGTCGTTTACTGGGCTTTGGTCTTATTTAGGTTATTTACAGCAAAATGAACAAGATACTAGCACCTATGAGTTGGCGCTATGGCGCAAAATCATGCAGCCAGTATCTATCGCCGTTATGTTGTTAGTTGCTCTGTCGTTTATATTCGGACCACTTCGCACAGTAACCATGGGCGCACGTATCATCATGGGTGTTATAACTGGTATTACTTTCCACTTAACCAATGAGATATTTGGTCCTGTGGTAATGGTTTACCAAATTCCAGCTGTGGTTGGTGCTGTGTTACCAAGTCTGTTGTTTATTGGGTTTGCAACATACCTGTTGAATAAACGGGTGTAAAATTCGTTTTAAATCATAAAAAAGCGTGGTTTGAACCACGCTTTTTTTTATGCTTGATTTGCCTTTAATCAAGTGAGCGATAAATACGTTTGTTTTCTTCTTTAGTTAAAGTGATCACTTCAGTTTTTGCAATGTAATCTTGCAATGCGCGTTTATTTTTAAAATCGACCAACACCACTAAGTTACCTAAACCTAATAGTGCAGTAATGGCTCTAAGTGCACCTTGATGCCAGCTAATTAAATGGCCATCGAGGGTTTGCACCTTCAAACGCCACGCGCGCATACCAATTGTTTGGCCGCTTTTAGTCCAAAAGTAACTAAAGAAACTGATACTCACTATTACTAATAATGCGCTACGGATACCGTATAGTAAGGGTGAATTTTGAATGAAAGCAGAGACATCTTCGGCGTCACCAATGCTAAGTAACTCTAAAGAAATAAGCCCTTGAATAGCTAATAAATACAGTACGGTTGTCAGCATCGCAAAGGCAATGATAACCAAGGTATCGTAAATTAAAGAGGCAAAGCGGCGCCAGAAACCGGCACGTGGAAACTCAGCTGACATAAACAATCTCATCCAATTAAATTGCGCAGTAGTTTAGCAAAGTCCTTCGCAAACAAGAAATACTTAACGGCTGTTTAGTATGCTGGGAACTGAACTGGCTTTGCTAACCTTAATTACACAATCAAAATGAGTATGCAAACATCACTATTTATTAAAGCAAAACCCACCATACCTTTAATCATCCAAGCTTTAAAATTTCAATACCTATAAAACTAGTAGGGTAGTGGACACTGACAAACTCTAAAGTTAACAACTTGTTTAATTATTGTTCGGTTGATCAGTGACGCCGCACAAAACGCTTGCTGCCTTACCCATTCTTTGTATAATGCTTGGCATAGAGACAAAAGCAGTAAAAAAAGCTTTCGCTCTAAAGTGGTTTTTCTTTATCTTCTCGTGTTTAGAAGGTTAAAGAAAAATGAAGCCAGTATGATGGAATTGGTAGACATGACGGATTCAAAATCCGTTGCCTTCGGGCGTGGCGGTTCAAGTCCGCCTACTGGTACCACTTTTGAACCCTAGCCAATTGGTTAGGGTTTTTTTATGTCTGAAAAAGCTACCAGCCATCAGCTGTCAGTTTTTAGCCGAGCGGTGCGGTTGTTGGGTTTTGAAACCACCCTCAGCCCCAAGGGGGTATTTTGCCTAGCACCCAGAGCCTAACACCTATAACTCAAATCTAAGTACTAATTCACCCCCGATTAAAATAACTTTTGTTCTATTTATAACCTGTAAACTTCAAACTATGCTTACTTTTGAAATAACCATGAAAAATGTATGCTTATTTGTTTGAAAGTTAACCGCTTTCGACTAGAGTACCATGGTGTTTAAGTGCTTAATATAATAGAATTTACCGTCTTTAGTTCAGGTTAAGTCAGACTCTTAGCGGAAAAAACGGTTGGGTGGCATAACATGGGTACATACGATTTAAAGCGTATTGTTGAAAGTATTTCAAATCTTAAAAGTGAGAACTTTTATAATGCAATATGCCTATCTTTATCAGAAGTGCTGGGTGCTTCGCATGTTTTTTTGGCTCAAGTCGATGAGTCAACTTTATATGCGACAACCATCGCTTTAGTTGCGCATGACGAAATAGTTGAAAACATCAGCTACGATATTCGCTGTACACCATGCAATGATGTCAGCTGTGGCAGTGTTTCAAGTTACAACTCAGGTGTTCAGCAGCTATTCCCTAATGATCAATTGCTTGTTGATATGGATATTGAAGCTTATGTGGGTGTGCCATTACAAAGCATTTCTGGCAAGACAAATACCATTCTGGTAGCGCTTTTTCAGCATGAAATAAGTGATGCGTTATCAATCGAATCTTTCTTTTCGTTATTTACAGGTTTAATCCAGCGTGAAATTGAAAAAGACCGTTTCATTGCTAAGCTAGATTTTTCTAATCAGTTAATAGAACAAAGCCACGAAGCTATTTTTATCTGCGACCACAATGTAGAAATTACCTATGCAAATACTGCCTTCACTAAAATGACGGGCTATTCGCTGGACGAAGTCTTAGGGGAAAACCCTAAAATTTTAAGTTCAAACCAGTATGATCCACATTTTTATAAAGCTATGTGGCATCAGATTAATACTGAGGGCAAATGGTCTGGTGAAATTACCAATAAAACTAAGCAAGGTAAGCTATATACGCAATTTTTATCAATAACCAAAATGCAAAATAATGCTGAGGATTGCTATGTGGCGTTTATTTTAGATATTACCGAGAAAAAAGAAGCTGAGCGAAAAATTTATTTTCACGCTAACCACGACCAACTTACAGGGTTAACTAATCGTTTTTACTTTAAAGAGTACTTGTGTACTTTAATTTCGTCTCTTGCATATCAAGATGAAGTAGATACAAACTTGGCAGTAATTTATTTTGATGTTGATAAATTTCAGAATATTAATACGGTATATGGCCTAACATTTGGTGACAAAGTCTTATGTAAACTAGCTGAGCGACTTGAAAGCTGTTTTAAAGAATCAGCCTTTTCTCGAATAGATGGTGATAGCTTTGCTATTTTACAAACCTATCAGCATATTAGTGAGCTAGAACATGTTTGTAAGCAAATTACAGCATTGTTGGTTGAGCCTTTTTCAATTGGTGGTATTAGCCAGCAAGTATATGTAACTCTTGGGATCAGCTGTTTTGAGCAACGTTATATTTCATCCTCTGAACATAAAATCGAAAAAATAGCACGCCGCTTGATAAGACAAGCTGAGCTTGCAACTCTCAATGCAAAGCAAGCTGGTACGGAGTATTTATTTTTCTGCACTGAAATGGATAACAAAATAAAAACACAAAACTTGCTTATAGATCAGCTAACTTTGGCAGTGAAAAACGACGAAATTGAAGTTTATTTTCAACCTATTATCGATATAGAAAATAACACGGTTGCTAAATTCGAGAGTTTAGTGCGTTGGAATAATCAAGGGCAATGGGTATCACCTGCGGAGTTTATTCCGTTAGCAGAAGAGTCTCGAGTGATTATTCCACTTGGTGAGCTGGTGTTGGTTAAAACTTGTCAGCAAATAAAAGCGTTAGAGCTGCAAGGTTATAACGATGTTGTTTTTAACGTAAATCGGTCTTTATTTGAGTTTACTGAGTTTAATCCTGAGCGTAATGCATGGCTTGAAATTATCAACAACCAAGGGGTTAAGCCGTCACAAATCTCTTTTGAATTAACTGAAAGTGTTTTAGCTCCTGAAAATACTAACCATCTCGATGTGCTTACTCAATTAAAAGAGGCGGGTTGCTTAATTTCATTGGATGATTTTGGTACCGGTTATTCATCTCTTAGTTATTTACGCCGTTTCCCTGTTGATGTACTCAAGCTTGATAAGTCTTTCATAGATGAAGTTCATGTTGATTTAGGTGACGAAGCGCTGGTTAAATCGATTATCCAAATGAGTCGAGTATTGGGTATTAAGGTCGTTGCTGAAGGGGTTGAAGAGCGCGAGCAATTGGCGGTGCTTACCGAAGCAGGCTGCGATTATATCCAAGGCTATTACTTTTCTAAGCCATTACCAGCAAATGATGTAATACCATTTTTAACGCAATTTTCTAGAGAGCAGTAGATAATTACGGTATGATTTTGGTATTAAGCAGTTAGCAAAAGCTTACTATGTCAAAATTAACCGCAAAGCAAAACATCAAGGCGATTGTTACAGCCATTAAGGCCGAAGAGCAGTCGTTAAGAGCGCGTTACCCTATACTTAACCAACAAAATAAAATTGCGATGGTAATTCTGCTGGTGTCGTTGTGTTCACTATTCGGTGTTGCGACACTTTATTACTTAGCGGTTATTCCCTCGTGGCTTTGCATCATTCTGGCTGCCTTTATTACCTCAATATCGCATGAGCTTGAGCATGACCTTATCCATAAGCAGTATTTTAGTAATCGTCCTTTTATACATAACTTTATGATGTTAACCGTGTGGCTTATGCGGCCTAATACGGTGAACCCTTGGTATCGCAGAAAGATTCATTTACATCACCATAAAGTATCCGGCACCTCACAAGATTTAGAAGAGCGTTTAGTAGGCAATGGTATTAAGTCGCCCTTGTTGAGAGCTTTGGTCATTACTGATGGCTTGCTAGGTTTGTTAATCAATACCAAGCGATTTAAAAAAGAAATTAGTGGTTTTAAGTTCTTCCGTGTATTTAATGCGGGCTTTCCGATTGCTACTGCGTATTTTGCGATTCTTTACGGGGTAATTGCTTATTATGCAGTGCAGTTCGTACAGCCATTTACATTGCCGCCGTGGGGAGCTGAGTTATTGGCGATGGCAGAGTTTTTAATGGTGGTACTTATCGTGCCTAATATTATTCGTTCGAGTTCTCTTAACTTAGTGACATCTTCAATGCATTATTATGGCGGTGTAAATAATTTGCTTGAGCAAACGCATGTGATCACCAGCCGCTGGTTTTTACCGTTTCAACTATTTTGTTTTGATTTTGGTCGTACCCACACAATCCATCATTTTGTGCCGAATCAGCCCTTTTATATCAGGCATTTGATAAGCAAAAAAATACATCCTATTATGGCTCAGCATGGGGTACGTTTTAATGATTTACAAAGCTTGAAACACGCTAATCATTACCCTGTAAAAGAGCAGTCATCTCAACAAGGAGTTTAATATGAAGGTTACCGGTCGTTGTCATTGTGGTGAGGTAACTTACCATGCAAACGTTGATGAAAATAAAGTGATAAACTGTCACTGCACTGATTGCCAAATTATACCATTCCGCATAAAGATTAAATCAATTTAATCCATTCCCGATTGCACATTTTCTTCACTCGATCCGGGATTGAAATAAAGTGATTCCATGCCTTTGAAACTTCATCGACAATTTCGTCATAGCCCGAAAACACTCTATTGGATAAACAATGCTGTCGTATCCAGCTCCATACTTGCTCTATTGGATTTAGCTCTGGTGAATAAGGTGGGAGCTTTATCAGGGTTAGGTTTTTAAATTCTGCAGCTGTATCGTATGTGTGCCAGCCTGCGCCATCTATTATCACGACAGCGTGTCTTCCAACAGGTGTCGCGTGTGATATCTGGCGCATATGCTGCGTCATTGCTTCTTTATTTACGAATGGGCTAACTAACGCTTCTGTTTGGCCTGTGGCTGGACATACCGCGCCAAATAAGTATCCATAGTCAAATTGCTGTTGTTTTACAATCCGTGGCCGAGTGCCTGTTTCAGCCCAAATGCGCGTAGTCGGATTTTGCTGGCCAAATCGTGCTTCGTCCTGAAACCATACGTCGATCCGATCAAGAGGAAGGTGTCCTGGTGTGTGAAGGATCGTTTCCAG